>JANMZU010000787.1:0-1931 GCA_031383585.1 Betaproteobacteria bacterium | reverse complement strand
TGGCTCGGCACCGCTGCGCTGCATGCATCGCTGAAACTGCGCCTGTAAGCCGAGAACTCGTCCCCCCGGCTGAAGTCTGGGCCAGGTGACGGCCTGACCAACGACGGCAGAGAGTCCTACTTTCTGATAAATGTTCCCGGCATTTTGTACGTGACAAGATGCACATGCGGCATCCTGTTGGCCAATACGTCGCTGAAACATTGCCAGCCCGGCATCATATTTTTCGCGCGCCTGTACGCTGCTTACGCGCACTGTTAGCCGCTGTCCATCCGAAAGGCTTTTGAAGTATGCGCTTAATGGCCCCATGAGCGCCGCATTTGTTGCCGCGATCTCAGGCTCGCCATGTAGTGCCAGACAGCTATTGATCGCCATTTCCACCGTGACCACCTGCCGCTTTTTTGCATCGAATTGCGGATACGTCGCCGCCACTCGCTTACCTGCATTCGGGAAGCAGATGGCCAGTGATTTGCCATTTTTGAATTTCCGATCCCACGCTTTCTTGCCGATGGCGATTATGTCGGCACTGTTGGTCGCATTGTCAGCGTTGAGCGGGATGGCCTCTACTACAACCGAAGGGTTCGCGCCTGCCACCCAATCGGCGGGGTTGGTCCCGGGCATTCGCTTCTGAAGAGTCTGCACAAGATTCTGCCGTTGCCGATCTGGCGTCGCTGGCGTCTGACCGCGTGATACGAGTGGCAGTAAACATGCGCCCAATACGCAGCCGACGATGAGTCGTGAGCCAGCCAACTTAACGAGTCTCAAGATAAGCGACGATGTCATCTATTTCGGCTTCCGTCAGGATGCGGTGCTTACCGTAAGGCGGCATGATTGTCGACGCATTGACCGCACTTTGATCGCGGATCGAATCCCGCAACCGCATGCGGTCTGCTGCTGTTGGGTACTTCTGGCGGATAGCTTCAAGCGGCGGGCCAATGTTCGAGGCACCAATCCTGGCCGCGTCCGTGGGCGTTTTGTGGCATGCGGAACAATTGCCCTTGCGCTCTTCGGCGAACAGCGCTCGGCCGGTAGTCGCGTTTGCCTGCGCGAATGCTGCCGGCGCGCACAAACCGGCAAAGGAAAGGGTCAATAGCAGGTAGATACCGCGTGTAATTGCCTCGCTCACCATGCGCGCATTGCCGCCGGTGGCAGTTCTGTCGCGCGCACCGGAACGCCACGCGACAAAACTGTCGAGGGCTGTTGCGGTGTCAGGCGCGGCGAGGTGCGGGTAGTGTCTGGCGGATCGTCACGGTCGTCATCGCGATCACGCTTATCGCTTTTTTCCCCTGGCATCAGTGGACGATTGCGAAAAGCCACGCGCATTTCGCGCAAACGCGACTCGGCGCTGGAGGCCTCGTAAAAATCGCCGTCCTTTGCTTTCACGGCAAGTTGAAGCTGTTCAACCGCGCCGATCAAGTTGCCGCGCCGAAAGTATGCTTCACCAATCGCGCGGTGTTGCGCCAACTTCTTATTTTTCTTTTCATAACCTTTGGCGGCTAATTCAAATAGGCGTGGGTCGTCCTGAATACTTTTCAGGCGCTCATTGATTTGCACAATCGCAGCATCGGTCTGGCCCGATTCGTATAGCGCTTCGACGCTGCCATAGAACAGAGCACGGTGCTGCGGAAACGCGACCATGGCAGCACGATAAATCTGCAGCGATTCCGGCCACTTTTGCTGGCCGGTTTTTATTTCGGCCGCGAGATTTTCGATCCATGGGTGCAGCGGATTGTTGCCCCCGCGAATCGTGTTGAGCTCCCTTTCCGCGTTTGAAAAGTCACGCGTACGTGTCATTCCAAGCGCCAATCCATAGACGTCTGCGCGATTTCGAAGCACGGTGCGCTGAGAAATGGCCTCGCGGAAAAACCTGATGGAGTCGCCACCACCAATATTGATGACGCGAAGCTTTGCCTGTGCGAAACGGTAATCCGGAC
>JANMZU010000754.1:0-2472 GCA_031383585.1 Betaproteobacteria bacterium | reverse complement strand
CCGATGCTGGAGTTTGCCAATTGACCATTCCCCGAGGTGCACAACACTTCATTAAGCGCGATCTGCCGTCGAATCCTGCGGCTTGATCTCGCAGAACTGTTCATAGAGCACCTGCATCACTGCCATCGCCTCCTTGCTTGCGACCGAGTAGTAAATGCGCTTGCCATCGCGACGGGTACTGACCAGACCTTCTTCGCGCAACACACCGAGTTGTTGCGAAAGCGTTGGCTGGTGAATATCCAGCGCCTCTTCCAAATCGCTTACGCACCGCTCGCCCTGCGATATCTGGCATAGCAACAGCAATCGGTCCGGATTCGCGAGTGTTTTCAGCATCGCGCAGGTACGCGCTGCGGAGGAGCGCATGGTTTCCAGATCAATTTCGGTCGTGCTCAACATGTGTGAATTTCCCGTGCAATAAATATTCAAACAATATATTGAAATGTATATTGAATGTCAATATAATATAAAAAAATATAATATAAGTGGATCAATAATAACCATGCGCTTGTCGAAGGAACTGCCATGAACAACAAGATAATGCTCTCCCTGTTTCTGCTGGCCGGCACGTCCCATGCGGAGCCGGGCCCGGCCCTCGCGACTATCGCGGCGCATTCATCTGCGAACGCGGCAGCCGTTAGCGCGGACGGCGTGGTGGAGGCAGTTCGCCAGACGGTACTCGCCGCGCAGGTCGCGGGAGCCATCGTCGAACTGCGCGTCAAAGCGGGTGACAGCGTGAAATCGGGGCAAGTGTTGGCACGCATAGACGCCCGTGCCGCCGACCAATCCGCAGCTGCCAGCCAGGCACAGGTGCAAGCGGCGAAGGCGTCGCTGGACGTGGCTGCAAAAGATTTCAACCGCCAGAAATTGCTGTTCCAGAAAGGCTTCATCAGTCAGGCCGCGCTCGACCAGGCCGAAGCGGTCTACAAGGCCTCTGCCGCGCAGGTAAACGCGCAGATCGCACAAGCGGGTGCGGCGCGCACCCAATCAGACTTTTTCATTCTGCGCGCACCGTTCAGCGGCGTTGTCGCTGATGTGCCGGTGGTGCAGGGGGATATGGCCATGCCCGGGCGGGCGATTGTCATCGTCTATGACCCGGCCGAACTGCGGGTGACGGCGACCATTCCGCAAACCGCCAATTCGCCAGCACTGATTGCTAACCCCCCGCTGGCGATCAAGGTTGAGCTGCCGGGTGCTGCGCAACCGTGGATCGTACCGACTCGCGTGACGCTATTGCCGACGGCCGATCCCAATACCCACACCTTGCAGCTGCGTCTTGATTTACCCCCCGGCACAACCGGAGCGACGCCGGGCATGTTTGCGCGCGCCCGGCTACCCGCAAAAGGCGGACCGGACGGTGGCCGCGTATTCATACCGGCCAGGACCATCGTGCGCCGCGCAGAAATGAGCGGCGTATATGTGGTCGATGCCAACGGCAAGCCGTCGCTGCGTCAGGTGCGTCTTGGGCGTGCAGCCGAAGATTCGATCGAAGTACTGGCTGGCGTCAGCGCGGGTGAGCTTGTCGCGCTCGATCCCCAGGCTGCCGCGAAGGCGCGTTGATGGCCAAGCCGGAGAAGCTTGGCCTGTCCGGCCGCACCGCTGCCGCTTTCCTTAACGCGCAGATCACGCCGCTGCTGGCGCTGACAGCCCTGTTGCTTGGCGCCTTTGCCGTGTTCGTGACGCCGCGCGAAGAAGAGCCACAAATCAACGTCACCATGGCCAACGTATTCGTGCAGTTTCCCGGCGCGTCGGTGCGCGATGTCGAGCAAATGGTGACGATGCCGGCGGAACAGGTGCTATCCCAAATCGCCGGCACCGAGCATGTGGCGTCGGTAACGCGCCCCGGCATCGCGATCATCACCGTGCAGTTCAAGGTCGGTGTGCCGCGCAGCGAGGCGCTGGTCCGCCTGCACGACGCCGTCAGCGCGAATGCTGACTGGCTACCTAAGGGGCTGGGCGTGCTCGAACCACTGGTCAAGCCCAAAGGAATAGATGACGTACCCATCGTCGGGCTCACGCTATTCAGCAAAACCGCGAGCGCCTTCGATCTGGAACGGGTGGCACATAGCATCGAGACCGACCTGAAACGGGTTTCCGGCACCCGCGAAGTACGCACTATTGGCGGGCCGGGCCGCGCGATCATGGTCGAAATCGATGCTGCACGCATGTCGGGCAGCGGCGTTACCGTCGCAGATTTGCGCAGCGCGCTGCAGTCCGCCAACGCAGGCACGCCGGTGGGCGACCTGCTGTCGGGCAATCGCACGGTCGCCATCGAAGCCGGACCGTTCTTCGAGAGTGCACAGGACATCGCTGAGCTGGTCGTCGGTGTTCGCGGCGGAAAGCCGGTTTTCCTGCGCGATGTAGCGGTCGTGCGTGACGGCGCACCGCCGCCACGCCAATACGTCTGGCACGGCATTGTCGGCAAGGACGCTGCCGAATACCCGGCTGTGACAATCGCCGTCACCAAGAAGCCTG
>JANMZU010000732.1:0-3588 GCA_031383585.1 Betaproteobacteria bacterium | reverse complement strand
TTCGTCATTCCCGCGAAGGCGGGAATCCAGCGTCTCTCCACGCAAAGTCACTGGGTCCCCGCCTTCGCGGGGACGACGACTGTTTGATATTTCCACCACTCGGTATTTGCCGATCGGTTTCGGCAATCTGCAGATGGAGGATTTTTGCAGCAGTGGATCAAGCATTGATGGGGCTTCCCAGCCGTTTAGGTCCTGCAGACCGCTCCAGTGCTGGCGTTTGGCTAAATGGAAGACTCAGAGCTACGTCGAAATCCCCCGCGTCGATTCGTCAATGAATTCGATAAGCTCTTGGCGAGTGCGCTGATATTCGCGCGAAAGTTCCTCAAGCTGCGATGCCGCGCCATCAAGCGTGCCTCGCTGGGCAAAGGCTTCCATTTCGGCTGCCATCCGTGCCAGCACCCGTGCACCCAGAAAATAGCTGCTCGATTTCAGTGTGTGCGCCGCCAAGTACACGGCGTTTGCATCCTTTGTCACGAAGCCGGCTTCCATGTTCACCACCATGCTGGCCGATGTTTTCAAATAAAGCCGCGCCGCGCGTACGGCGAACGGTTCGTTGCCGCCACGCGCTACCAGTGCATTCAGCTGGCCCAGTACCGACCGGTCGATGGCCAAAGCCTTCGATGACGAAAATGTGTTCGTTTCGGCGTCGCTGCCAGTCGGCTCAACGTCGCATGCAGCGTCTTTTCGATTCATTGCCACGTCCGCTTAGTGCCAGGATACTTCTGGCTTCCAGGTGCTTTACGGCAGCCGAGGCAATAAATATAGGGCGCGTCGCATTGAATAAAGTTCAGGAGGGTCTGTTTAAGTCCAGTCGATTCATGTTGCGGCGATATTGCGGCATCTACGTCGTTGTGCTCCTCGTGCGGAAGCCCGGCAACGCTCGCTCGTCGCACGTCTAGTAGCTGCCCCAATCTCCCCGCAATCTGAATTGACGCGACCTGATCAGACCTTCCCTAATCAACCAGCTTGTACTTCAAAGCGTAGTGCGTCAGCTCCGCGTTGTTGGTCATCCCCATTTTTTCCAGGATGCGTGCGCGATAGACGCTTACCGTTTTCGGCGATAGTGAAAGTGTCACTGCGATATCGGCGAGGCGTTTCCCCGACGCCATCAGGCACAACGTCTGGAATTCGCGATCCGACAACTTTCGATGCGGCAGTTCGTCGCTGCCGTTGTCATTGTTGAGATTCTGCGCCAGCATTTGGGCGATTTCCGGCGTGATGAATTTGCGGCCAGCCATTATCTGCGCCACGGCGTCGAGCAATTGTTCCGGTGCGCTGGTCTTGTTGAGATAGCCATACGCACCAGCCTTGAGAGCACGGACAGCGTATTGATCTTCGGGATACATCGACAGGATCAGCACCCTGATACGCGGATTCTCTTCGCGTAGTGTCTTCAATATGTCGATGCCGTTCTTGCCGGGTAGACTGACGTCGAGTAACAGCACGTCGAACTGTACATCGCGCATCTTCGTCCGCAACTCGTTGTAGTCACCGGCTTCTCCCACCACCGTGATGCCGACGCCATCAGTGAGGATGTCACGAATCCCGCGGCGCAGGAACGCGTGATCATCGACGATGAACACTCTGATCATGCTGAACCAGCCGCGCCTGGCGCTGCGGTTGGGGTGCGCGGTAGCGACAGCAATACCGAGGTGCCCTCCCCAGGTTTGCTGTAGATCTCCAGCGTGCCATTGAGCGTCCGTGCACGCTCGCGCATGCCTGCGAACCCGAATGAAGGCTTGTCACTATCGAGCCCGCCGATGCCTTTGCCGTTGTCGGTGATCTCGACATGGATCTGGTCTTCTGCAACGAATAAATTTACCTCCAGCAGTGTGGCGCCCGAATGGCGCGCGACATTGTTCAAGGCCGCCTCGCAGATACGATAAATGCCGATGCTGACTGCCGAACTCAGTGTCTCGTCGCGATTGGCGTGGAACTTGGTTGCGATTCCCGAGTCCTGGGCAAACTGCGTCGTGAACCATTCCAGCGCAGCTACGATGCCTTCGTCAAGGATTGCGGGGCGCAGGTTGCCGCAGACGCGCTGTGCCGTCATGGCGGTGCGCTCGACCAGCAAGATCGCATTGCCCAGCCGCAGGGATGCTTCAGCGGAGAACTGCGAGTGGCGTTGCAGCCAAGCCAGTTCGAACTTTAGCGAGGTCAGGGAGCTGCCGATCTCTTCGCTGATTTCGGTAGCGACCGCGGATCGCTCGGTCTCCTTCACTGCTTCCAGGTGGCCAGTCAGTTGGCGCAGCCGTCCTTCCGATTCGCGCAATGCCTCCTCGGCCGCAGTGCGCTCGCGTCGCACCGCAGCGGCTTGCAGACTGCGGCGCAGCGCTGGCACCAGTCGTGTCAAGCGGTCCTTCATGATGTAGTCGTCCGCCCCCGCCAGCATTGCCTCTACCGCCAGCTCCTCGCCGGTATTGCCCGAAACAACCAGAAAGGGCAGGTCGAGCTTGCTTTCGCGCAGCACCTTGAGGGCACCTCCAGACGAGAAAGTGGGGAGATTGTGATCCGAGATCACCGCGTCCCAGTTGCCGCCTGCCAGGGCCGCTCCCATCGCTGCGGCGTCCTCGACGCGGGTGCCTTCAAGCACCGCGCCGCCGCTGTTCAGAGTGGCGAGCATCAGTTCGTAATCGAGCTCTGAGTCTTCTACAAACAGCACACGGATCGGATTTGTGGAGGAGGTGGCCATGGGTGAGTGTGGTTGCCTGGCCGCGTGGCCAGGATAGGCAAGGCTCAAGGGCTTGGTGGTGGTGGACTAAACCGCAAATGAAAATTTGGAAAAAAAACAACAAACCGAATTTCATGTTTCACGCACAACCCTTATGGATTGCGCGATCACTGAAACGAGAAATGGCCTGTGTTGCTGCCGTTTTTCCCATTATCACGTAAACGCAGGGTGCGGAAAATGGCATATCGAAAACATATTGTGAGGCTACGATTATGAACATGCGGTCTATTTATATTACTGCAGCGGCAGCCTGCTCCATCGGACTTTGCTGTTTGGGAAACGCCGGGGCTGCGACCTCGCCTGTGGAAATGCCAAGCCGGGTGAAACTGAGTGGCGTTCTGGAGGACAACGTTACACTTCGCTCAATCACCGCGCCCCAGACCAACATAGAGCTCGTGCCGACGGCTGCGGATTTTGCGTTGGCAGCGCAACGCAGCAAGTTTGCGCCCGCATCGGCGTTGGCGACGAGTCTGGGTATCAAACAGCAGCCAGTTCGCGGGTCAGCGCCACGGCGTGTGGGCTCAGTCTTTCCAAGTGGTGTTGATTCCACGGTCGTCAAATGGCAGCCATTGCCTGAGGGCGGGTATGTGACCCATCTGCGCATTTCCTCACGCGGCGCGATGGGCATTCGAGCCAGATTGTTGCTGCCGGTAGAGCTTACCCAGGGTGAATTGCGGGCGGTAGCAAAAGTGGGCGACATTGCCCAAAGAATCCCGTTAAACGCAGCATTAAATGGCGAAATCTGGACGCCCGCCATCGATGGGCCATCGCAAATTATCGAGATATTCACCACGCAGTCGGTCGAGGGATTGCGGATAAAAGTGCAGGATGTGGGCCATTTTGAAGAGCTGCCATTC
>JANMZU010000660.1:0-4363 GCA_031383585.1 Betaproteobacteria bacterium | reverse complement strand
GCCGGTGCGCGCATCGGTGAACGATAGCGTGATGGGGCCGTCCAGAGTAACGGGGGCCGGGGCCTTATAAGCACCAGTGAGTGTCTGCCCATTGGAGACATGGTAGAGCGTGTTGCTAAAGAATGAGCCATCGAGTGCTGCCGGACCTGCTGAAACGACCCAAGTTGCTTTCCCAGTTTCGTCGTACAGATAGCCGGACATGAACATGGTGTTGCCGCGTACCTCAATGCCGAAGCCACGTCCGTCTTCGGCTTGATTCCACCACCAGCCAGTTTGTGGGGCTTGTGGCGCACAGCCATTGGCACCTGGCACGGCGACGACGTTGCGGTGGATGCCGCCGTTGATCATGGCGGTTGAATTCGCGCCATAGCCAACGTAAAAAACCGCACCGGCGATGAGGGCGGTGCTGACACCGTTGAGTACATTCACCGATGCGCCCTGGCTACTAAGCACACCGGTGAGGAAGGATTGCAATTGGCCTGAGGATACAGCAGTGAGTTGCCCGGAAGCAGTGAGTTGGGCGAGCACACAAGGGAGCGGCGTATCCGCCGTGTTGATACCGCGCGTCACCGGGCCTTTGTGATTGGCCAGTGCTTCGGCAGAGACATTCTTGACCATGCTGGCGGGTGCGAGAGCAAAGACGTAGACGCTCCCAGTGGTCCCCACATCTTGCGGGCGATATTGAATGGCGGCACTGATGTTGGCCACGGTCGGGGTGATGCTGCCAGTGACGACCATGGGGAAAACCGGGGCCGTGCTATCGCGCTTCAGCGAGCCGGTGAGCTGGAAAGGAACACCGTTGTCCACCACTGTTGCACTGATAGACGCGGTTGTTCCGTTCGAAGTCCCGCTGAAGGGAATCGTTCGCGACCGAATCGTATCCGATCGGATTGAACAGGTTCCGTCGGGATTCTGCTGGTCGTTGAAATCGATGTTGGTAAAAGTCAATACAATCTGGATCGGACCTGGCTGGGAAATATCGCTGCCGGTCATAAACACAGTGTCACTAATGACGAAGGCGTTAGAACAATTATCTCCTTTCATTGTGGATGTGTAACGACCCGTGCAAGTAGGCGTGCCAGAACAGGTGAATGAAAGCGCAAAGTTCACGTCACTAGGCGCGCTAATTGTTCCGCGGATAATATCGGAAGGCAGCGTCTGGGCGGACACTTGCGATGCAAGCAACGATATCGCGAGTGCGCCCAAAAGAGGCACGCACGCTCGCGCAGAGAATCGTCCGCTGCTAATCGCACCAAGGCCGAAAATTCTGGCAAGCAAAGCGATTGGCGATAATGGGAAAAATTGGTGAAGCGCCAAACTTGCAAGCGTTGTCATTTTTGCACCGTCCTGATCGACGTTTCTTCCTGCGCTATCGTCTTGCGCATGCCTACAGTACGCTTACTTCCCCCAAATGCAATAGCAAAATGTTTTCTGCCAATCAATTCTTATTCAAAACCGATGCCTTGTAATCGCCATCTTCGTTCCCGTCGGCAACGTCAAGGTTGCATTCGCCGCATCGGTAAACACGATTGACACCGGCCCGACATTAGGGTTGACCAGAATCGGCTTCTTATACGGCCCCGTCATCGTCTGTCCATTGCCCGCCTGATACCAGTTGCTGCTAAACGATTGTGGTGTCGTCATTAGCCCTTGTGCCACATACCAGACCGGAGGCCCGCTCGCCTCATACATGTAGCCTGCGATGAAAGCAAAGTTGTTCTTGAACTCCATAAAGAACCCTCGCCCGCTCTCAGCCTCATTCCACCACCAGCCGTTCTCCGGTACAAAGGCAGGCGTGATGCCATTACCCGAGCCGATCACATCGTCAAAGCGCACAATCGGAATCGAGCCACCCGGCCAGATCAGCGAGCCGGTGCGGGCATCGGTAAAGGACAGGGTAATTGGGCCATCGAGCGTCACCGGGGCGGGTGCCTTGTACGGACCTGTCAGCGTTTGTCCATTCGAGACGTGGTAGAGCGTGTCATTGAAAAACGAGCCATCCAGCGCCGTTTTACCGGCCGCGACCACCCAGGTTGCACGACCGGTGTCGTCATACAGATAGCCAGACATGAAGAGTGTATTGCCGCGCACTTCAATGCCAAAACCGCGCCCGTCCTGCGCCGCGTTCCACCACCAGCCGGTCTGTGGTGCCTGCGGCTGGCAGGTCTGCGTACCGGGCACGCTGACGACACTGCGGTTGGCGCCGGTGTTGATCATTGAGGTTGAGCTGGAGCCGTAGCCGACATAAAACACCGCACCGGAAAGCAGGGCAGCCGATACGCCATTGAGAACAGTGACCGAGGAACCCTGGCTACTGAGCACCCCCGTCAGATACGCCTGCAGCGAGCCGGCGGTAACAGCAGTCAACTGGCCCGATGCCGTGAGCTGGGCAAGCACGCAGGGCAGCGGGGCGTCGGCCGTGTTGGTGCTGCGCGTAGCAGGCCCTTTGTGGTCGAACCATGCCTCGGCGGAAACATTTTTGACCATGCTCGCCGGCGCCAATGCAAAGACGTAGACACTGCCGGTCGTACCAACATCGGCGGGCTTGAATTTGGTCAGGTTTTTCACCGTCAACAATGTGTCGGTCGCCGAGCCGGGTGAACTGGCTTCTGAAAAAAACGCCGGTGCGGCGATCGCGTTGTCGTTGGATATTTCCGGAGCCAGGTCGAGCACGCCGGTGAGCGTTTCATTGATGACCGCAACCGGTGTGATGCGTTGCGCCAAGGTGCCGTCGCCGAGTTGTCCGTCGGCGTTGATGCCCCATGAAAGTACTGTACCGTCCCGGCGCAAAACCATCGAGGTATTTGCGCCGACCGCAACCCAAACCGCGTTGGTGATGCCAGGCACTTGCCTGAGTGTGGCGACATCGCCGCCATCGGCGTAGCCCAGCGCGAGTGAGCTTTGCTTGCCCCCGGTCCAGACCGTGCCGTCGGCTTTCAGTGCAATGACGTGATCAAAATCACCCGTAATTTGTGTGACGCCGTCGTAAGCGGCGATGCGCCGTGCGCCATTGATCCCCCCGGGATCACCCGGTATCGGGATAATCGGGAACCCCGTAACCAGCATCGTCCCGTCCGCTTTTTGCAGGAAACTCGTACCAGTATGACCTGTGAAAATCTTTGTGATGCCAGATACGCCCGGAAGCTGTACCGGACGATTCCGCGAAATTTGTGTGGTATCTCCCAGTTCAAAGAAATCGTTGGTACCCCATGCCCACACGGTGCCGTCGGATTTCAGTGCAAGTGACCGCTGGTAGCCGGCCGCGATGGCGACGACATTGGCGAACCCAACAATTTCCACCGGCTGAAACCGGTTATCGTTGTCGCCGACGCCAAGTTCGCCTCGCGTATTGCTGCCCCATGAAAATACACGGCCGTCTCGGGTCAGCGCCAAACTATGCTGGTTCGATGCGATCGATTGCACAGGTGGCAAATTCTTGAGTTGTTCTGGTGTTAAGACCAAGAAAGTCTGGCTACCATTGCCAACTGCACCGGACCCATTCAGCCCCCAACCCAGAACCGTTCCGTCCGCCAGTATTACATGGCCACCAGGCGTGACATCAATCGCGCCGACAATGCCATTGATAAGTGGGACAGAATTCGCCGCCGGCCGCAATACCTGCGCTGCCTTATCAA
The DNA here is from genome assembly GCA_031383585.1 of Betaproteobacteria bacterium. GTDB lineage: Bacteria > Pseudomonadota > Gammaproteobacteria > Burkholderiales > Usitatibacteraceae > UKL13-2. The sequence goes on along the minus strand of JANMZU010000660.1, from coordinate 728 downwards.
AAAATCCAAGTTGATAATTCACGCCCCATGTGCGGACACTGCCGTCGCTTGCCAAGGCGATGCTGCTTTTAAATCCCGTCGCAACCTTTGGTGTCGCTTGCGTAACAACGGCCGCTGGCGAGACCAGCACCTGTCTGCTTGCCGTACCACGACCACCTACATTGTCCTCAACGAACAGAAAAATATCGTAGGTACCGGGCAAGGTGAATTTGAAACTCGCGGCTGGCCCGGTCGCTCGCTGCCCGTCACTGCTTAGCCATGTAAAGCCCGTGACCGTTCCATCGGGATCGGTGGCGGCGTTGGCTGTCGCCTGCACCGTCAACGGCGCGATACCGGTGGTGGCACTCAGTCTGATCTGCGCGGTTGGTAGCTGGTTGATTGTAGCCGGTGTGGCTGACAATAAATTGAATTGTCCCGAGCCACCCGGCGCGAACATCGTGCGGGGATTGCCGTGTTGGTCAAAGGTGCCGTCACCAAGTTTGCCGCTGTCGTTATTGCCCCAGGCAAACACAGTCCCGTCGCGCCGCATCGCCAATACGTGGGTTAAACCTGCGGCGATTGCGACGACATCTGAAATACCCGAAACCTGTACCGGGCTCGCGCTGTACGTGACGCCGCTGATGCCTAGACGCCCAAACGTATTGCTGCCCCAGGCCCACACGGCCCCATCGGCAGTTAGAGCGAGCGAGAAACTCTGGCCCGAAGCGTCAATCGCAACAACATTGTTC
>JANMZU010000657.1:0-2367 GCA_031383585.1 Betaproteobacteria bacterium | reverse complement strand
CATCGGCCAATCGCAATAACGGCCAAACGGATTTCTACGCATCCGTTTCAAAAAACCCTGTTGGCGATACCGGCGTCGGTTGGCGGGTGTTAGCCGGAGAGCAGCAAAAGCAGGCACGAGTAGAGGCCGGCACTTACTATCTAGGACGTTATGGACGCGCTACGGGTGACGTAAGCGTATCTCCTGATCAAACGGCCGTGCGCGCAGGCGCGACCGGCGGTGTGGTGTTCGCGGACGGGCACCTTTTTGCTACGCGCCGAGTCGACGACAGTTTCGCCGTGGCTGAAGTAAAAGGCTATGGCGGCGTTGGCATCGGGCTTGGCAGCAATGTGCTGACCCGCACCAACGCCGACGGTATTGCGCTGATCCCGCGTTTGATGCCCTACGTGAACAATTCGGTACGCCTCGACCCGAAAGAGTTGCCGATTAATGCAGAGATCGACTCAATCGAGCTCAACGTCGTGCCGGCCTGGCGCAGCGCGGTCAAGGCGACCTTTCCAGTTCGAAGTGGCCGTGGGGCGTTGCTGAAAATCGTCCTGGACGATGGTGAGGTCGCGCCTGCAGGGGCGACAGTCAGTATCGATGGCGACACGCAGGAGTTCTATGTGGCGCGCCGTGGGGAAGCTTTCATTACCGGGCTGCAACTGTCGAATCGCCTGACATTGCGCTGGAATAGTCAGAAATGCGGCTTCGATGTAAAGCTTGATTCCAAACCACCCGAAGAAATTGCCCGGGTGGGACCATTCGTGTGCAAAGGAGTAAAACGATGAAACTCATTTTTGGTCATGTCCTGCTTGCGGCGACATTGATGTTCGTCGCACAATCTGCGCGCGCAGCCATCACCTGTACCTCCATCACCTCGCCGGGTTTCTCTGCCGCATTCACCGGAACAACGCCGCCAAACAACATCACTGCTACTTCGTTTACCGTCACCTGCAACCGGAACCTGGCAGGAGACCCGACGACCCTGAATTACACGGTGTCGGCCAACAACGGACTAAATCCCGCGGGTCAGAATAATCAGGCTGCCTTAGGCGCCAATCGCTTAAGGTATGACGTTTTCAAGGACGCAGCGTGTGGCACCGCATGGAAAGCCGGTGGAGGTGGCGTCATCAGCGATAGCATGACGTTAAGCGGGTTCACAGCGACCACGAAGCAAACCAACTACTGGGGCTGCATCACGACTTCCCAGACACTGCCGGCCGGCGCCTACGCCGACACCGTCATCATGACGCTGAGCGTAGGCAGTTTGGCGAACACTTTTCCCGTAAATATTTCCACGCCGGCAGTTTGTACGATCACCACGGCGCCCGGCACGCTCTCGTTCAATTACACCGCCTTTGGCACCGCCAAGACAGCAACCACGTCATTTCAGCCCAACTGCACCCTCTATCTGCCGTACTCGATGGCTCTTAGCGCCACCAGCGGCGTGGCAAGCGGCGTGAATTATTCATTGGCACTGAATAACGTGAACACTGGTGGGTCAAGTCCGCTCGCAAGCACCGGCACCGGTGCGGCTCAGACGTTTTACATCAATAGCAACGCGGCAGCAGGACAGGCGGGCACATGCACTACCAGTACTTGCAGCGCGACCAATTCGCATACCCTCACGATCACGTATTGATTACCGGCGCGACCGTATCAATCAGATCTTTTTATCGCCGTCATCCGCCGTAAAATCTGCCCGACGGCGTCGCGCTCCATGTCCTGATAGAGCAGTGCTTCTTCCTGCTGCTTGGCGATGATGCGCGAATCGTCGTAACTGAGGATGCGCGAGAGTTGAATTTCGCTGGTAGGAATTAACACGCCACCTTTCGCGTCGATCAACTGATAGATAACGCGAAGCTTTAGGTCGTATTCGCGCACCCGGCCCGCGCCTGAAAGCGAGAGAATCTGGCGATCGCGCCGATCTTCGATAATGTTCAATTGCGCGTCGGCGTCCTTCGCGCTTGGCATCAGTTTGGTGGGGACATTGGACAGCTCTCGGCGTAATTCCGTGGCGACCACCGACCCTCCAGGCGTGGAAACGAATACGCTCGAAAAAGGCAGGGTGTACTGCCCGCGCAGTTGAAAGCCGCATGCGGACAACATTGCAATCGAGAGCAAGCTCGCTAGCGAGAAAGCGCGTCGAGAATTCATTCAGACCACCACGTTGACAAGTTTGCCGGGCACGACGATCAGTCGTTTGATCGGTTTTCCTTCGGTGTGGCGCGCAACACCCGCATCGGTGACGGCCATTTGCTCGATCACTTCCTTGGTCGCCGCTTTCGGGACACGAATGCTGCCACGCAATTTGCCGTTCACCTGCACGACCATCTCGATTTCGTCCTGTTCGAGTGCGGCAGGATCGGGTTCTGGCCATGGGGC
>JANMZU010000650.1:0-3163 GCA_031383585.1 Betaproteobacteria bacterium | reverse complement strand
AAGGCAGCGGCGAATCGCTGACGATTGGCTTTCGCGGCAATGCCGATGGCGTCTCGCGTATTGATGGCACCATGGGCTTGCAGGTGGAAAACTTTGTGCTGGGCGGCGTCGTTAATGCCGCCGTCGGCAGCCACGAAATCGCCCTGCAGGGAACAACAACCACAGTTAACTTCTCCATCCCGCGATCCATTGGCGCGTTAAAATTAGAGGGTGCCGGAAGCTTGACGCTGGCGTCACCACGTCGCTTCACGTTCTCGGGCTTTGCGACCGCCGCGAACGAGGCGCCGGCTTCACTAAAACAACTGGGCGCGACGTTGCCAGATGGTCGTCAGCGACTCGAAATAAACTCCCCCTGGTAACTCTCTTGCAGATGCCTGACAAAATAGCTTTTCCTGCGTACGATTCACCCTGGTGGCTGGGTGGCGGCAACTTCGGTGCGCACTTGCAAACGGTCTATCCCGCCGTCTTCGGCCGTCCGCCCGCCATTTCGTATTCGCGTGAACGCTGGGATTCGACGCCGTTTGGCAAACCGGATGGTGATTTTGTCGACGTGGACCGGCTCGCTGGTGCGGCCGACAAACCGATACTGGTAGTTTTCCATGGCCTGGAAGGGTCATCGCAAAGCCCGTATTCACTCAATCTCATGGCCGAAGCGCAGCGCCGTGGCTGGCGCGGACTGGTGCCGCATTTCCGTGGTTGCGGCGGAGAGATCAACCGTTTACCGCGCGCCTATCACTCGGGCGATGCGCCCGAGATCGACTGGATACTGCGGCGCGCGAAGGCTGAAGCCCCGAATCAGCCGCTCTATGTCGCCGCCATTTCGCTGGGCGGTAACGCGACGCTGAAATGGCTGGGTGAGCAAGGCAGTGCAGCTGCCAGTGTGGCTGACGCTGCCGTCGCCATTTCCGCACCGGTCGATCTCACCGCAGCCGGCAATGCGCTGGAGCTGGGTTTTTGCAAGGTATACACCAAGAGATTCCTGGATACGATGAAGGAAAAGTCGCTTTCCAAGCTTCAGCATCATCCCGGCATCTTCAACGCCGAACGCGCACTCAAGGCCACCACCCTCCGGGAATTCGACAACGAAGTGACCGCACCGCTTCACGGCTACCGCGATACCGACGATTACTGGCTGCGTGCATCGGCCAAGCCGGGACTGGTCGATGTGCGCGTGCCAACACTGATCCTCAACGCGCGCAACGATCCGTTCCTGCCCGCAACAGCGTTGCCAACGGCGGCAGAGGTATCGTCCAGCGTCACCCTTCATTTTCCCGATTCTGGAGGCCACGTCGGCTTCTCATCGGGGCGATTTCCCGGCCACGGCGGCTGGATGCCACAACGTGTTTTTCATTTTATTCACCACAGGAACTAAACCATGTCACAAGTTGCAGCAGAAATTTTCAAAGCCTATGACATCCGCGGAATCGTCGGCAAATCGCTCACTGCGGAAACGGTGGAACTCATCGGCAAGGCGCTAGGCTCGGAGGCCAGCAAACGCGGTGGCCACACCATCAGCATCGGATACGACGGCAGACTGTCTGGACCGGAATTCGCCAAAGCGCTGGCGCGCGGCATTCAGTCGACCGGTATGAACGTGATCAACATCGGCATGGCTGTTACACCGATGGTCTATTTCGCGGGTTTCCATTTCAACACCGGTTCGGCTGTAATGATTACCGGCTCGCACAACCCGCCCGATTACAACGGCATCAAGATGGTGATCGAGGGCGAGACGCTGGCGCTGGACGCAATTCAGGCCCTCAAACGCAACATTGAAACCGATACATTTGTAACCGCCGACAAGCCCGGCACCTACGAAGAACGCGACCTCGCGGACGACTACATCGCACGTATCGTCGGCGACGCCAAAATGTCCCGGCCGATGAAGATCGTCGTCGATTGTGGCAACGGCGCGCCTGGTGCCTTCGCCCCAAAACTGTTCCGCGCCATGGGCTGCGAAGTGATCGAACTATTTTGCGAGGTTGACGGCAACTTTCCGAATCACCATCCAGACCCATCGCAGCCCAAAAACCTGCAGGACGTGATCCGCGTATTGAAAGAGACCGATGCCGAACTCGGGCTGGCTTTCGACGGCGATGGTGACCGGCTGGGCGTGGTGACGAAGGATGGCGAAATCATTTTCCCCGACCGGCAGATGATGCTGTTTGCGGCCGATGTGCTCTCGCGGGTGCCTGGCGGTGAGATTATTTTCGACGTGAAATGCTCGCGTAACCTGGCGCCGTGGATTCGCAATCACGGCGGCAAGGCCACAATGTACAAGACCGGCCATTCGCTAATCAAACTGAAGATGAAAGAACTGGGTGCGCCGCTGGGCGGCGAAATGAGCGGCCACATTTTCTTCAAGGAACGCTGGTACGGCTTCGACGATGCGCTTTATTGCGGCGCGCGGCTGCTAGAAATCGTCAGCAAGAGTGCTGACGCGAACGCGCCGCTGAAGGCATTGCCCGACGCGATTTCCACGCCGGAACTGAACTGGCAGTTGAAAGAAGGCGAGCCGCACGCTCTGGTCGACAAAATCCGCGAGACCGGTAAATTCGAAGGCGCCACCGAGGTCATCACCATCGACGGCGTGCGGGTAGAGTATCCAGACGGCTTTGGTTTGGCGCGCGCGTCAAACACCACGCCGGTGATCGTGCTGCGGTTTGAAGGCGAAACGCCAGAGGCGCTGAAGCGGATCGAGGAGGACTTCCGGCGCGTGTTGACGGCGGCTAAGTCGGATGTGCCGTTGCCTTACTGAGTACCAGGATAAGTTCGCGTAACTCCAGCATTGGCGGGCGTTTACAAGGCTTTATGGCCTGTGAGGCTTGTGGATGCTGGAGTTCGGTGTTTTGTTCTTGATATATCGTTACCGGCGTCATTCGGATCGCGGGAAACCATTGGCCACTTCTGCAACCGATTGTCCAACTTTTGTTTGCGCGGGCTGCGCGGTCTCTGACGAACTGCAAATATGCAGGAGTGATCATGAACGCCAATACAAAGAAAACTCTGGTTGGCACTACTGCTGCACTGAAAGCGACTGTCGCGTATGGGCGTTTTTGAGCGACATACTTGTGAGCTCTCATAGGTCTTAACTTCTCTAACCATAGTCGGTAATGTCTAGACAAAAATCCGCACCACTGTCCGTCGAATCGCTATGGGAAAT
>JANMZU010000649.1:0-4894 GCA_031383585.1 Betaproteobacteria bacterium | reverse complement strand
CCGATGGCAACGCGAATCAAACGCAGGGTTGGGAAGCCGATCGCGGCCGTCATACGCCGCACCTGCCGGTTTTTTCCCTCTGCGATGACGATCTCCAGCCAGGACGTGGGCAGGTTTTTGCGGAATCTTACCGGTGGCACCCGTGGCCAAAGATTTTCCGGCGTCGCGATGACGATTAGCCCGGCAGGACGGGTCACAAAATCGCCGAGATCGATGCCGCTACGCAACGCCCGCAGGTCGCTGTCGCCGGGCGACCCCTCAACTTCCGCCCAATATGTTTTTGGCAGCTTGTGGCGCGGGTTAGCGATATTGGCCTGCAAACGCCCGTCATCCGTGAGTAACAGCAACCCTTCGCTATCCGTATCGAGCCTGCCTGCTGGATAGACGTCAGGGATTTTGATGAAATCCTTAAGCGTCGGTTTTTCACCCGACGGGCTGAACTGACAAATAACGCCGTAAGGCTTGTGAAATCGGATGAGCATATAAAAAGCCCCTTGCGGCCTGCGCCACAAGGGGCTTCTCTGGTAACCGAAATGCTTACGGGTTGCCGATGTTTGAAGCTTGTTTACCCTTAGGGCCCTGGGTAACTTCAAAGCTGACTTTTTGGCCTTCTTTGAGGGTCTTGAAGCCGTTCATTTGAATCGCCGAGAAGTGCGCGAACAAATCTTCGCTACCGTCATCGGGTGTGATAAAGCCAAAACCTTTTGCATCGTTAAACCACTTTACTGTTCCAGTTGCCATTGCAATTGCTTCCTTTTGCGAAAATCGGGTTGGAGAACCCCGGAATCGTTTTGCTATCAAGGCCCGCAACCGCCAAGGCAAATGCAGTAAACCTGAAGCCAAACTCCAACCCGCCTTTTACCGGCTATATTCATGCAAGTCAATACTTAGCGTTTTTTTTCACTTCTATTGGTTGTATACGCGCAAATTCTCGCCTTTTAGGTCGCCATCTCGGTCTCTAAAATTTGCAGGGCTTGAATGTCGCGTTCGCTGCCCCTATTATTAGTAGCACCCACTTCAATCGAAACAATGGCGACGAACCAACCTAAACCATCCGGCCCCGGCGACACTCTTTTGCAGGAAACACCTGCCAAGACCAAGCCGCCTTCGATGTGGCAGGTGGTGATGTATAACGACGACTACACACCGATGGAATTCGTCATTGATGTTCTCCAGACGGTGTTTGCGCACACGAATGAACGTGCCACCCAAATAATGCTCAAGGTTCATACCGAGGGACGCGGCGTTTGCGGCGTTTATCCCCGTGATGTGGCAAGCATGAAGATGGAGCAGGTGGTGGACTATGCGCGTCAGCACCAGCATCCGTTGCGTTGTGGCGTAGAAGAGGTTTAAATTTTTCGCAATGTATGCCGCTTGTCCGGCGGTTGTGTTGCATGCTCTAAGTGGTAGTAAGCTGTAACCAGGTTGTTTCGCTGTATTTTTGAAAGGCACATCATGATTGCGCAAGAACTCGAAGTCAGTCTCCATATGGCATTTGTCGAAGCTCGACAAAAGCGCCACGAGTTCATTACTGTCGAACATTTGCTGCTCGCGCTACTGGAAAATCCTTCAGCACAGGAAGTGCTCAAAGCCTGCGCGGCCAAAATCGACGAACTCAAGAAGGCGCTATCCGAATTTATCGAGCAACACACGCCCATTGTAGCGGGTGATGGCGAGGTGAATACCCAGCCCACGCTCGGTTTTCAACGCGTCATTCAGCGCGCGATTTTGCACGTCCAGTCGTCTGGCAAAAAAGAAGTGACAGGTGCCAACGTTCTGGTCGCGATCTACGGCGAAAAGGATTCACACGCCGTGTACTTTTTGCATCAGCAGGGCGTTTCGCGGCTCGACGTGGTGAACTTCATCTCCCATGGCATTTCCAAGGCTGCGCCAGCAGGCGCTGCCAAGGAAGAGCCAGAGGCCGAAGGCGCGGAAGGCGAACAGGCCGGTGGCGCGCTCGAGAGCTTTACGCTGAACCTCAATCAAATGGCGATTGATGGCAAGATCGATCCGCTGATCGGGCGCGAAAATGAAGTCGAACGCGTCATTCAGATCCTTTGCCGTCGCCGCAAAAACAATCCCTTGCTGGTCGGTGAGGCTGGCGTCGGCAAAACTGCCATAGCGGAGGGCTTGGCCAAGCGCATCGTCGACGGTCAGGTCCCCGATATTCTCGCCAAGGCGCAGGTCTACTCGCTGGACATGGGCTCACTGCTGGCTGGTACCAAATACCGCGGCGATTTCGAGCAACGTTTAAAAGCGGTGCTTAAGCAGTTAATGGAAAATCCGAACGCGGTTTTATTTATCGACGAGATTCATACCCTCATCGGAGCGGGTTCTGCATCTGGCGGTACGTTGGACGCATCCAATTTGCTTAAACCCGCCCTGTCGTCCGGCCAGTTGAAGTGTATTGGTGCGACCACTTATATTGAGTACCGCGGCGTGTTCGAAAAAGATCATGCTCTGTCGCGGCGGTTCCAAAAAATCGATGTGAGCGAGCCATCGATCGCCGAAACGATTGAAATTCTCAAAGGCCTGAAATCACGCTTTGAATCCCACCACGGTGTCAAATACACCGCAACTGCACTGACAACGGCGGCAGAGCTGTCGGCCAAATACATCAATGATCGCCATTTGCCAGATAAGGCAATCGACGTCATCGACGAAGCCGGTGCGGCGCAACGTATCGCGCCGAAATCAAAGCAAAAGAAAACCATCGGTAAGCCGGAGATCGAGGAGATCGTCGCCAAGATTGCGCGGATTCCTGCACGCAATGTTTCCAGCGATGACCGCAGCGCGCTGAAAACACTGGACCGCGACTTAAGGTCCGTGGTGTTTGGCCAGGACAAAGCCATCGACGCGTTGGCGTCAGCGATCAAGATGGCGCGATCCGGTATTGGCAATTCGGCCAAGCCAATCGGCTCGTTCCTGTTTTCGGGTCCTACCGGTGTTGGCAAGACCGAGGTCGCCAAGCAACTGGCATTTATTCTTGGCGTTGAGCTGATTCGCTTCGACATGTACGAGTACATGGAACGGCATGCCGTATCGCGCTTGATCGGTGCGCCGCCCGGTTACGTGGGTTTTGATCAAGGCGGTTTGATGACCGAGGCGATCAGCAAACACCCCTACTCGGTGTTGCTGCTAGACGAAATCGAAAAGGCGCACCCGGATATTTTCAACGTGCTTTTGCAGGTCATGGATCACGGTACCTTGACGGACAATAATGGCCGTAAGGCGGATTTCCGCAACGTCGTTATCGTGATGACGACCAATGCCGGGGCTTCGGAGCTATCCAAATCCGCCATTGGCTTCACCAACGACAAGCGTGCCGGCGACGAGATGGCCGAGATCAAACGCATGTTTACGCCGGAGTTTCGCAATCGGCTTGATGCGACGATTTCATTCGCGCCACTCGATGAGAAAATTATTCTGCAGGTAGTTGATAAGTTCCTGATGCAACTGGAAGCACAGCTGACGGAAAAGAAAGTCGATGTAACCTACACTGAGGCGTTGAAAAAATACCTCGCCAAGAACGGGTTCGATCCGTTGATGGGTGCAAGGCCGATGGCGCGCCTCATTCAGGACACGATTCGCCGCGCGCTCGCCGATGAGCTTCTGTTCGGACGTTTAGCCAACGGCGGCAAGGTGACAATCGACGTCGATGCGGACGCCAAGGTAATATTGGATATCAGCCAGGAAAAAGAGGCAGCGGCACAGGAAACCTGATCGCACATTTAGGCGCCATGCGCAGTAGCAAAAAGGCCACGCCAGCAGGACGTGGCCTTTTTTTGCCCATTTCAATGCGTCTTCCGCCGCCCCCTGACGAGCATTTCGCTATGACTTGCGCTATCCTTCACCTACACAACAATTGTCGATGAGGTCCCGCCAAATGTTCACGAGGAGAGATTGATGAAAACAAGAACGCGCCAATCACAGATTTATGGGATGTTACTTGCGCTGGCAACAATCAGTGCTGCAGCCACTGCCCAGGCACCGGCACCAGCCGCCGTGCCACCACCTGCGCCAATTCCGTTCGCCGCCGCTAATCTCACCCCGCTCGGTGTCAGAGCGCTCGCGGCCAACTGCGCCGCGTGTCACGGTACCAATGGCGTTAGCGCTGGTGGTGCGATAAAGAGCCTGGCGGGCGATGACAAGGATTACTTTGTTGCCCAAATGAAGGCCTTCAAGGAAGGCAAGCGCGATGCGACCTTGATGCACCAGATCGCAAAGGGCTACTCGGATGCAGAGATTGTTGCGATGGCGGGTTTCTTTGCAACACAAAAGAAATAGCCGCTTGGACCAATTGAGGAGAACATGATGACGATCAATCGTAGAAAATTCTTGCAAGCGTCCGGCGCGGCAAGTGCAGCAGCCGGCATTTCAGTGATATCCGGCTGCGCATCCATCGGCGGGGCTAGTGGCCCGAAAGTAGTGATCGTGGGCGGCGGCTATGGCGGTGCGACTGCGGCCAAATACATCAAGATGTGGGCGCCGAATTTCGAGGTCACGCTGATCGAGCGTAATGCCGAGTTTATCTCCTGTCCGATCTCCAATCTGGTGCTAGGCGGGTCGAAGACCATGCGGGACATTACCGTTAGCTACGACGCCTTGCAAAAAAAATACGGCGTGAAAGTGTTGCGAGGCGAGGCAAGTGGTGTGGACGTCGAAAAGAAACTGGTGCGAATGGCAGGCGGGGACGCGATTCCATTCGACCGCGTGATTCTTTCGCCGGGTGTCGATTTCATGTTTGACATGGTGCCGATGTTGAACAATGCAGCTGCACAGGAGAAAATTCTCCATGCGTGGAAAGCTGGCGCCCAGACGATGGCATTACGCAAACAACTCGAGGCTATGAAAGACGGCGGCGTGTATGCGATTTCCATTCAGGAAGCACCGT
>JANMZU010000958.1:0-6732 GCA_031383585.1 Betaproteobacteria bacterium | reverse complement strand
CGCTGCTGGCACTATCGCGCCGACGTGGGGTCAGACAGCGCCCATCCGACCATTTGTGGTCGCTGTGTGAGCAACTTATTTGGCGAAGGTGAAAAACGCTTCTATGCCTGAACAAAACTCACGATTCGCCTGGCTCCACTGGTTGTGGATCAGCCTGTTTGTCCTTATCTTCGATCAGTGGACCAAACACGCGATTACCGCCGCGTTCCAGTATGGCGAATCAAAATACCTCTACTCCTGGTTCAATCTGGTGCTGGCGCACAACACCGGCGCGGCGTTCAGCTTTCTGGCAGGTGCATCCGGCTGGCGGCGCGAATTTTTCATGGTTTTGACGGTCGCCATTTCTGGCATGTTGCTGTGGATGCTGAAAACCAACAGTCACAATCGTATGCTCGCATTTGCGCTTTCGATGGTCCTCGGCGGTGCATTTGGTAATTTGTACGACCGCACCTTGCACGGCTACGTCATCGATTTTGTGCAATGGCATGTCGCGGGTTACTACTGGCCGGCATTCAACGTGGCCGATTCCGCGATCTGCCTGGGTGCTGTTTTGCTGGTTATCGATTCATTCCGCAAGCCCGCTGCTGCGCCTACGCATCCGGTTTCAAAGCAGGAAGGTTGATTGTGGCCAATTTGGCGAAAGTTATCGATGGGACGGTCGCGGCCGCGAAGCGCGGTCGGCTGACCGGCATGAAGCCCGAAGCGTTTCAGCCACCGCGCCGCTTTTTCGCCCGCCACAATTCACGGCAAGCGCACGTCGAGTCATTTCTGCGCTGAGATAACATTGAGATGAAAACCCCAAAAACAACCAAACTCCCCTATTGGCGGGTATTTCCAAGCCTTTTTGCCCTGCGATGCCCGCCAATGCTTGAGTTTGAATTTTCGCGCAGCTTTTTATGCTGAACTCAAATGAATGATCCCGAAGTCCTGCTTGCTAATCCGCGCGGATTCTGCGCTGGCGTGGATCGCGCCATTGAGATTGTCAATCGTGCGCTGGAAAAATTCGGCCGCCCAATTTACGTGCGGCACGAGATAGTCCATAACAAATTTGTGGTCAATGATCTGCGCGAAAGAGGTGCCGTGTTCGTTGAGGATCTGGCTGACGTGCCGCGCGGCGCCACATTGGTGTTCAGCGCACACGGGGTGTCAAAGTCGGTTCGACGAGAGGCCGACGAGCGCGGCTTTCGGGTGTTCGACGCGACCTGCCCTTTAGTGAGAAAAGTGCATGTGGAAGTGATGAAGCGCCGCCAGCAAGGCTACGACATCATCATGATCGGACACCAGGGGCACCCGGAAGTTGAAGGTACGATGGGCCAGTCTGAATCCGGCATGTACCTGGTCGAGACGGTAAGCGACGTCGACAAACTGGACGTTGGTGAAAACGCCAAGCTGACCTATGTCTCGCAGACCACGCTGTCGGTTGACGACTGCCAGCGCGTCATAGATGCGCTCAAAGCCAGATTTCCGCACATCGTCGGCCCGAAGCAGGACGACATCTGCTATGCCACGCAGAACCGGCAGGACGCGGTGAAGTTCATGGCGCCGCAAGTCGAAGTCGTCATCGTTATAGGCTCCCGCACCAGTTCGAACACCAACCGATTGCGCGAACTCGCCGAGCTGCTGGGTTGCAGCACCTATCAGGTAGACAGCGCGTCCGAGCTGATGGAAGAATGGATAGCCGGAAAAAAGCGCATCGGCGTCACCTCAGGTGCTTCTGCGCCGGATGTTCTGGTGCGGGAGGTGATTGCCCGGCTCAAACAGCTGGGCGCCAAAAGCGTGCGTGAGTTGGACGGCATCACCGAAAACATCACTTTCCCAATACCCGGCAGCCTGAGCCATCGCGAAGCAACCGGGGCGGATTCAAAAGCCTAGCAGCGACCCAGTCCCGACTCGCCAGCCGCGCCACTCGCGACACCGATCCAACCGCCTATCGGCTAACGCTGACGACGATCTGACAGCACGGTTACCATCTTGGAACTGTAAATTTGTACGTGGGTAAAGAAATTGATGCGCAATGTCGCTATTTGCCCATTTGGCTATTTGGCTATTTGCCCATTTGCCTATTTGCCTGTTTGGCGTAAGTGCTGAATGCTGCAGTGATATATTTGAAGCTCACACCACTTGCGCTGGGGACAAAGCATGGAAATGAATAGGAAGTCTGGTTTTACATTGATTGAGCTGATGATGACGGTTGCCATCGTTGGCATCCTCGTGGCTGTGGCTTACCCCAGCTATCAGAATTACCTGCTCACAGGCCGTCGAGGTGCAGCGCAGGCTTTTTTGCTGCAGGCAGCCCAGCGACAGCAGCAGTATTTTCTGGACAATCGCAGCTTTGCGGCAGACTTCACGGCGCTGGGGGTCACCGCGCCTGCGGATGTGGAGCCCTACTACATCCCAAATATCGCACTGGTAGCCGGCCCGCCACCGACCTTCACGATCAGCCTCACCCCGGAAGGTGTTCAGGACAAAAATGGCGAACTCACCTACAGAATTGATGGTGCTGGCGCGAAAACCACATGGTCCGGGGCAGCCCCTGGAACGACCCAAGTTGGCACGTGGTAATACACATGAAGCGGTTTCCTCCTCGGTTCACGGTATTTGCATTCAGTCTGCGCGGGATTACCATGATCGAGTTATTGGTGGTGATTGCTATCGTCGGGGTCCTCGCGGCGGTTGCGATGCCTAATTTCACAGAGTTCATTCGGAATCAGCGTATCAAAGCGATTACGACCGAGCTTCATTTTTCGCTGTTGAAAGCCCGCAGCGAAGCAATTAAACGTAATCTTGATGTGACGGTTGCGCCGATAACAGCCGGATCCTGGCAGGGTGGCTGGACGATTGCCGATCCGAATAATCCGGGCACCAATATTGAAACTCAAGGCGGTTTTAGAGACGTCATCGTGACCGGCGCTACCGGTGGCGTAGCCGCCAGCGCACCAGCCAGCGTGGTCTATCAGGGTTCTGGTCGTATCCGAGGCACAACAGCACCCAATTTCGATATTGGCGCAACGGGCTCTTCAGTAAAGCGTTGCGTCAGCATCGATTTGAGTGGCCGCCCCTACTCCAAGGCCACAACATGCTAACAACACCTACTTTTCGCCCACTTTCCCGCGCCACTCAGCTAGGCACAACCCTGCTTGAGGTACTGGTTACGATCGTCATCCTCACTATTGGCCTCCTTGGCCTGGCAGGGATACAGGGTCAAACACTGATTGCCGAGCTCGAATCATTCCAGCGAGCGCAGGCAATTTTGCTGATGAACGACATGGTCGAACGCATCTCGGCAAATCGAACTGAGGCGGCCAGCTATGTCACGGCGCAGCCACTCGGCACCGGCAGCACAGCGACCGCTGCTTGTAGCACCCCGCCTACCACGCAGGTCGGACTTGACCAGTGCGATTGGGGGTTTTCGCTGCTGGGTAGTTCTGAAAGAAAGGGTGGCAATAGGGTTGGTGGTATCGTCAATGGTGTCGGTTGCGTCGAGCTTGTCACCGCCCAGAACAATACGGCGGGAATTTGCACGCCGGGTGTCTATCGGGTTACGGTCGCCTGGCAGGGTTCAAACCTGACATCGATCCCGAGCGTAACTTGCGGCACCGGTTCGTATGGTAACGAGCGTTATCGGCGCGCCATTTCTTCGCAAGTCTCCGTCGGCTTGCCATCCTGCCAATAATAACGATAACAAAATAGCTATGAAAAAATCGTTGCCCGAAACAAGCAAGCGACCAGGCGGACCATGTCAGCAGGCCGGCTTTTCGATTGTCGAGCTGATGATCGCAGTCACCGTGGGGTTGTTGGTGGTTGCCGCATTGTCTACCGTTTTCGTTAACACCAGTCAGACCCGCGCCGAAATCGAGCGTAACAATCGGCAGATAGAAAGTGGCCGCTACGCCTCATCGATTCTCGCGGAAAACTTGCATATGGCAGGTTTTTTCGGCGCGTTTGACCCCTATGAGCTCATTATCAAGGCCGGCGCCCCGCCTTTGGGTGGCGCCACACCGATGACCAGCATGCCGGATCCTTGCGAAACGACAGTAACCGGGAACGCGAGCAGCCTGATCAATTCATTCTTTGTTCATGTTCAAGGCATTGATAACGTTACTACCGCCACAACCCCCAGCTGTCTGAGCGATGTCAAGACCGGTTCCGACATTCTTGTCATTCGGCGTGTCAGCAGTTGTGTTGCGGGCCCCACGGCGGGGGCCGGTTGTGATGCAGCGATTGCCGGTGTGCCCTATTTTCAGGCTTCCAATTGTTATCTGCCCGGCGAGCTGGCCACCAATACAGGCGCTTCATCAACCGATTATCTGGCGCACTTCGCGATTACCACGGATACGACGACGGCGGGGATTAGCAGGGGTACGCCGCCGACGGGGGTTAGCAAACGCGCGCTCGATTGCACCGCGATCGCCGACTACCGTCGTTATATGGTGCAGATTTATTTTGTTGCCAATAACAATGTGGGTTCTGACGGGATACCGACTCTGAAGCGTGCTGAATTAGGCGCGACCAGTGGCGGGGTGGCGACGTGGAATATCGTGCCACTTGTCGATGGTATTGAAACCATTCAGTTTGAATACGGCATGGACACCGACAATGACGGGCGCGTGAATGTGTTTAACGCAAATCCAGGGACTTATGGCACCTGCGTTGGTGTCGCCTGTGTCGCCACCCCCTGCGTTGGTGCCGCCTGTGTCGCCAACTGGCTGACGACCTACGTAGTCAAGGTGAATGTATTGGCAAAAAACACCGAGGCCTCGCCGAATTTCAGCACCACCAAGACCTATATTTTAGGCAAATTGGCCGATGGAACCACCGACAACACATTTGGCCCTTTTAGCGATGCCTTCAAAAGACATGCCTTTACCTCCGTGGTGAAGCTTGATAACCCGGCTGGACGGAAATTGCCATGAACATTAGTTTCAAGAAACAGGAAGGGGCAACCTTGCTCATCGGTCTCGTCATGCTGATTTTATTGACGCTCATGGCGGTAACCACCTTCAACATTGGCAAAGGTAACCTGCAAATTGTGGGCAATATGCAGTTTCGCAATGAAACGCTGCGCGAAGCCGAGAAAGCCGTTGAGATCGCCATCAGCAAGCCCACCGGAGTAACCGTGCCGACCACCACCACCGCTGGCGGCTATGTTGTAACGGTCACCCCGACGCTGGTGCAGGCACATGTGAAGAAAAATAGTGTGATCAATTTGAATAATGCATCAGAAGTCGGCTGCACGTTGGGTGCCGCACAGAATTTTGGCGTGCAAGGTGCCGCGACCGGTAACTCCTTGTGCGCAAAAACCCTTTACAACGTGCGGGTGACCGCTGTCGACACTGTCACCAACGCAACCGTCGTGATTGACCAAGGCGTGTCGGTACAGGTCCCCGCCGACAAGGTCTGCAGTCTGGTGCCTTGCTAATGTGTCCACATCCACCCTATCCACCCTATCCGCTGGCCAACCGTATTGTTGCATTCAGGCGCAGTCGCGCCCTTTCTAGCTGCAAAGGAAAATCATCATGAAGTGTTCAATGAAAAAACGGCTATTTCCGCTACTGATATGCGCGGCGGCCGTCATCAGTTCGTTTCAGTCCCGGGCGGAAGATATCGACATTTTCGTTGGCGAAAGCGCGGGGGACAAATCCAACCCGAAGGTTCTTATCATGCTCGAGAACACGGCTAACTGGTCGCGGGCGTCGCAAAAATGGCCGGGTGGTTTGACACAAGGACAGTCCGAAGCCCGCGCCATTCAGACGTTGATTAGCGGCGGGGGCCTGGGCGTAGATATGGGATTGATGATGTACGCTACAAGTGACGCCGGTTATATCCGCAAAGCCGTCACGGTACTGGATGCAGCCAACACCGCGACATTCAGCAATTCAATGACCACAATCTTTAACAATATTAATTCGCCAAGCGAGAAGATTAATTCGAGCAATACCTATGGCGACTTTATGTATTCGGCCTACAACTATTTTTCGGGCGCCAGCGCGATCGCACCTTCATCGAGTGTTGACTCAGCTCGCGCCGATTCGGGGGGCTACACGTCGAACTACGGTACCTTTAGATCACCATTGTCGGACACCAACGCCTGCGGTCGTAATTTTATCATTTTCATTGGAAACAACTCGAACGGTGCGCTTGGTGGAGATAGTGCCGCAAACGGTAGCGCACTAGTCGCTCTTGGCGGCAGCATCAGCCCGCAGCTCAAGTACCAGAGCTACACCACCACCACCACCAGTTCGCCGACCACGCTCGGTTACACCGCGCAATGCTATGCCAGCCTTGCGGCCTGCTCGACCACCGATTACGCCGCGCAATGCGCGACCGGTGGTGCCTACGATAGCTGTACCTGCGTAAATACCACGAGCACGTCTCTCGATGTCTGTGCGGCGGGCCAGTCACGCTATGCTGTGTATGGCAAAACCAACATCGGCGGCACCACGACCACAACCGGGCCGACTGCGCAGACAGCGACCACTAACACCGGTGGCGTTTCTGCCTGTTACGCCAGCTCCACCGCCGCGAGTACCGCCGTGACTTCAGGCACCGACAAGGGCGGCTTTACCTGCCCTGGTGGTACCACCAGCACCTCTGGCGCGACGACGACCACGACCACGAATAGTTGCTCATACGCATTAACCAACACCACCCCCAACTTAACGGCGCCGACTTGCGCATCGACGGCGGGCTCACCGGTTCTGGGGACGCTAACCACGTCGACTTCGACGGCGA
>JANMZU010000639.1:0-2049 GCA_031383585.1 Betaproteobacteria bacterium | reverse complement strand
GTGGACGAAGGCATCGTCTTCGCCAAGCTGGCGGCCATGGCCGAGGGCGCGGCGCGTGTTTCGGCGTCCTGACCTTTGCGTGATCACACCTGATTGAGTCGATCGGCGCGACTGACGCCCTGCCGTGTGTTGCCGTCCACGTCCGGCCGCCACTGATCTCGATTCGCCCGCGCTGAGGGGTCCGCCCAATTCCGGCTCGGATCGGCAGCGCTAGTTCGGTCGAGTCACTTAGAACGCAGCAAAGTCGGGTCTTACGCACTTCGTGTGACGGCGGAGGCCATCAATTTGGATGTGGGACCCGGGCGCGCAGCGGGTCGAGCTTCGCTCGGCAATACAGCTGCCGCTTGAGGGCCTTCAGTCGGTTGATCTGGCCTTCGACGTGCCCGCTGCTCCAAGGCGACTGTTGGCGCCGACCGAAAACTGAGCCACTGGCTCAGATTTGGATCGGCGCGGACACCAAGGCGACGTCAAGGCGGCCCTCACCGGCGACAAGTCCGGCGTCAGGCCGCCCGCAAAGCGTTTGATCTCCGGCTTTTGGGACTCTCGTGCGCGCGTCAACCATCGGTCGAATCCATCGACCTCGCGACGGTGTATCAAGCCCAGGAACTCAACGGCGAGGCTGCTCGCCTGTGCGATCTCCGGCTAAATGGCGCACAAGGCCTCGACGAATTTGCGGTTCTCACCGCGCCTGGGTACCTCGTGCCCGCGCTCTTGCCAACCCACCAGCCAAGCGTAGGCTCGCTGCGCTGATGGCGTCGATGCTCGCCTCCCAGGTCGGCTGGCAGTGTCCGGCACTGAAGACACAAGCGTGAGCATGAGCCATGGCCGCGCGGACCGTTCCGCTGCTTCCTTTGAAGCCTTGAGCCCGCAGTTCCTGTCACAAGGCAGTGGCATTGGCACAGCCTTCGGCAACGCGCTGGCGGATGTGACAGCTACTGGCGTCACTTATTACGCTGAAAACGAGTCGACCCCGACGCAGCCGGCAAGCGTCAAACTGCCGGCCGATAAAGCGTCGCGCAACAGCCTGACCGACTGATGCACCAGCGCGCGTTTGTCATCGGCGCGCCAGACGAGCGCGGTTTCGAAACATTCGTCGACGCCATCGAGATGACGAAACGCAACGCCGTCGACGTGCAACCGCGCCATCGAGCCCGGCAGCAGCGCCACCCCGAGTCCGGCGCCGACGAGTCCCAGCATGATGAAGATGTCAGCGCCGAATTGCGCTGCGCGCGGGTTGATATCGGCAGCGTTAAGGACGCGCTCGACCAGGCGGTTCACCGCGCTGCGCTGGTGCGGCGGAAAGAGGATGAACGGCGCGTCGCTCAAAGCGGCAATATGAACGCGTTCCAGGCGGGCCAATGCGTGGTCGGCAGGCAGCGCTACGACGACGGGGTCGCGAAGAATGACATGCGAGGCGAGCTCGGCACTGGCGATTGGCGGTCGCACAAAGCCGATGTCGAGGGTCCGACTTAGCAGCGCGTCCTGCACGGCATCACTCCCATAGAGCCGCAGTTCCGGCTGCAGATTTTCAATGCCGGCCAGCAGCAAGCGCAGCATTGCCGGCAAAAACGTCACGCTCGCCGAGCTGAAGCAGCCGATCACCAGATGGCCGGCGAGGCCGCGTTCGGCCTGCTGCGCCGCATGGCTGGCACGATCAATCTCCTCCATCGCACGCCGTGCGCCAGCCAGAAAGATCAGCCCGGCCGCGGTCAGCGCAACGCTGCGACTGGTGCGCTCGAACAGCTTGGCGCCGAGTTCTTCTTCCAGCTTTCTGATCTGCTCGCTGAGAGGCGGCTGCGCCATGTGTAGACGCGCAGCCGCACGGCCGAAATGGAGCTCATCGGCCACGGCGATGAAATAGCGCAAGCGTCTGATTTCCAACAGGCCTCCAGTGAAACGATTCACGTATCAATAGAGAGTGTATTTTGTATTTTACATATTGATAGACGACACGTACGCTGGCAGCCTGAGGCAAGGACCTAGTCAGCGAGCGTCAGGCATGAATCCACCCGCAATCACCATTCTTCGCAACGCCAATCTCTATGCACC
>JANMZU010000956.1:0-8908 GCA_031383585.1 Betaproteobacteria bacterium | reverse complement strand
CCGCGAAGGCCAGCGCGTACTGCTGATTGATCGAGACGAACCGGGACATGGGGCCTCGTTCGGTAACGCCGGCCACATCGCGACTGAACAAGTTTTTCCGCTGGCCTCACCCGAGGTATTGCGCGGCGCGCTGCGCTACCTGCTTGATAGCGAAAGCCCGTTGCGCATTCAGCCTGCCTATCTATCGAAAATACTTCCTTGGCTGCTGCGTTTTGCTTGGTCTGCACGCAGGAGCGCATTTGAGCGCGGCGTGACGGCATTGGCGTCGTTACAGAAATCCGCTGCTGCGGACATCACCAGCCTCTTGCACGATGCGGGCGCGGCTCGGTTATTGAAACTGAATGGCCACTTGGTATTGGTCGAGAAGCCTGGCTCCGTAGGTGCCGCGCAACTTGAAATCACCCGTCTGCGCGCCTTCGGAATCGATGCCGAATGGATTTCGCGCCAACAGGTCTCGGCGATTGCGCCTGAGATCAAGGCACATGTCGAGGGCGCGCTGCAATTTACCGGCACTGGCCATGTTGAAGACCCATACGCCGTCTGCACAGCATTGCGCGACGCATTCATCGCCGCTGGTGGAACATTTATGCAGACAAAAATCGAAGGCGTGGGCAACACCAGTGCGGGATTTCGCGCCATCGACGCTGCAGGCGGGCAGTTTGTCGCCAGGCACCTGGTGCTGGCGTGCGGCGCGTGGTCGAAATCGCTGGCCGAACAGCTGGGCTACGTCGTTCCATTGGATACGGAACGCGGCTACCACATTACCCTGCCCGGTGTTGTCCCACGTTTCAGGGTACCCATCGCGTCATTGGAACGAAAGGTCATCATGACACCGATGTCATGTGGTCTGCGCATGACTGGTACCGTCGAATTCGGCGGGTTGGATCTTCCGCCGGACCCGACGCGTTTTGCGTTACTTAAGCGCCACATGACAGCGCTGACCGGCGATATCCAAGTGGAAAACGCAACCAACTGGATGGGCTTCAGGCCATCGCTACCGGACCATCTGCCGGTGCTGGGACGCGTGCCCGATGGTCGCAATCTGTACTTCGCGTTTGGCCATCAGCATTTGGGCCTTACGCTGGCGGGTGTGACTGCACGCATCATTGCGGCGCAAGTCATGGGACGCGATGCGGGCATCGATATGGCGCCGTTTGCGGCGAATCGGTTCTGAGTTCGTGATCCTTCAATTGATGCGGCGCCCGGAGCAGAAATGGCTGTGAAGGCTCTGCAGTGCTTAACTCAACGCACTTTTACCCGTCAACTAGCGTCTTGCATGACGCGTGCGTCGCCCCCACGGCACCCCTCCTCCCCGATAGGGACTAGCACAGTGCACTGGGTTGACTAATGCACTACACCGAACGCCCGCCGCACCCTGTGCTAGCAAAACACATTCGCTGTCTGTGGATGTTCGAAGCCTCGCCCGACGATGTTGCCGCTGAGATTCAACGCGTGGTACCGGATGGCTACCCCGAAATGGTGCTGCACTACGGTGACTATGGTCACGAAGTGGACACCACTGGTGCGCTGCAACGTCAGTCGCGCTTTGTTTTTGCCGGACAGATTTCGCAACCGTTGCTGTTACAGCCTGGCGCACACGCGGGAATGATCGGCATCCGGCTGCAACCTGCCGGCGCTCGCACATTTCTGGGTATGCCAATGGGTGAAATGACAGATGTTCGCCTCGACCTCGCACTGATCTGGGCAAAGGAAGCAGAGTCGTTGGTCGATGCGGTCTGCTGTGCCGCAGATGCCGATAAGCGGATGCGGATCATCGAGCGCTTCCTGCACCGTAAATTGCTTGCCGCCCCCACGCAAGGGGATGCATCGGTCACGCATGGCGTCTCCTTGCTTCGCTCTTCACATGGCCATGTATCGGTCGATTCGCTGGCGATGCAGTGCGGCCTTTCGTCGCGACAACTGGAGCGCCGCTTTCACAGCGAAGTCGGCATTCCGCCGCGCCTGCTGGCGAGTATTTTCCGTTTCCGGCGCGTGTTCGACCTGATGGAGCAGCCCGAGTCGGACGGCTGGGTATCGGCGGCAATTGGCGCCGGCTACTTCGATCAGGCACACATGATCCGCGACTTCAAGCGGTTTGCGGGACAGCAACCACAGGCGTTCTACCGCTCACTTGACGGCCTCTCCGCAGCGATGGTCGGCAGCGAAGTTCAAACTGAGGCCAAAGGTGCAAATGCAAGTTCCTGATGTCGGATTCGTACAATACGCCGCGTTTGGCAAAGTCCATGATGGGATTGTTTTAAATCCCACCAAACAAAGGAGCAAATCATGGGCCAACCCGTCGTACATTTCGAAATCGGCACACGTAACAACGAGCAATCAAAGCAGTTCTATTCGGCACTTTTCGGCTGGGACATCCAGTCGCATGGTTCGGGGACGATGATCGCGACCGGCTCGCTGGAGGGCATACAGGGCAATATTTCGCAGCCCGAAAGTGAGCCCAAGAACTACGTGACGATCTATGTGCAAGTGGACGACATCAACGCATCGCTATCGCAAGTTCAACAGCTCGGCGGGAAGGTGCTGGTGCCTGCATCCGAAGTGCCTGGCATGGGTCACTTCGCATGGTTTGCTGATTTGGATAGCAAAGCGATTGGACTTTGGAAACCTGCCGCGCAATCATAGAAACCAACCGAAAAAAGGAAACCAAAAATGAAAAAGCGAATGTTGCCCCTCGTAATACTGTTTTCGATGGCCATGTCTGTGCATGCACAGGAAATTGAAAAGCTCGCATGGATGACCGGCACCTGGACGCAGAACAAGAACGGCGAAAGTGTGCAAGAGAGTTGGTTGGGACCAAAAGGCAAGATGATGGCTGCTGTGAATCTCACCTCATCGGCCAAGCGCACATCGTTTGAATTCTTGCGCATCGTTGAGACACCGGCTGGGCTCGCCTATCTTGCCAGCCCCGGCGGCAAGGCGCCGGTCGAATTCAAGCTGAAGGAAATCGCCGAAAAGCGTGTTGTTTTTGAAAACCCCACCCACGATTTCCCGCAACGGGTAATGTACTGGATAGAACCGGACGGCGCGATGATTGCGCGTATCGAGGGCACCGTCGCGGAAAAGTTGCGCGGCATGCAATGGCGATTTGAGTTGGCAAAATAACACACAGCGCCCGACGCCCACTACCGGGTATTTTCAGCCAGGACGTTTCTGGACGCTATCGCCGTTTCTTCGCATCGGCGGCGAGAAACGCCGCGAACGCCGCGCCAACTTCGGGATGTTTCTTGCCAAGTTCAACCGTGGCTTTGAGGTATCCGAGCTTCGATCCGCAGTCGTAGCGGGTACCTTCAAACTCGTATGCAAACACGCTTTCATTTTTGAGGAGCGCGGCGATGCCGTCAGTTAGCTGGATCTCCTTGCCGATACCCGTCTGGATTTTCTCCAGATAGGTGAATATCTGCGGCGTAAGGATGTAGCGGCCCACCACACTCAACGTGGAAGGCGCATTTTCGGGCTTTGGTTTTTCAACGATGGCGTTCATCTTCGATACCCGCTCCCCCAGCCTTTTCGAAATCGGTTTTGACGCCACGATGCCGTACGACGATGTTTCGCGACGCTCCACATTCACCACGCCGAGTATCGACGATTTCTGCTTGGCGAATTGGTCCACCATCTGCTTCATCACCGGCGCCACGCCGTCAGCGGTATCGATCAGATCATCGGCGAGAATGACCGCGAATGGCGCATCCCCAACCAGGTGTTTGGCGCAAAGTACTGCATGGCCCAGCCCTAGCGCTTCGGATTGGCGCACATACACGTACTGCACGCCTTGTGGCAGCATGTGGCGTACTTCCTCAAGCTGCTTGTGCTTACCTTTCACGGTCAATTCGGCTTCGAGTTCATACGCCTTGTCGAAATGGTCTTCGATGGTCCGTTTGCCGCGACCGGTAACAAAGATCATCTCGGTAATGCCGGCGGCTGCGGCCTCTTCCACCGCATACTGAATCAGCGGCTTGTCCACCACCGGCAGCATTTCCTTGGGACTCGCCTTGGTCGCAGGCAGGAAGCGGGTGCCCAACCCCGCGACGGGGAATACGGCTTTGGTGATCTTAAGATTTTTTTCATTGCGGCGTTTTCGATTCATCTACAAAGGGTCGCCGTATTGTAAGCCAGAGGTCCGGCATTTTGCCGGACGAAATTTGGGGCGAGGCTCTTGAGTTTACTGGTACGGAATGCCAAAACAACGTGAGTGTCAATTTTGCGACTGCGATATTGACACCCTTGTGAACTGCTCATGTGTGGCGATTACTCACATTCCGCGACAACGACTTTGCAACTATTTTGACCGCACATATCTAGTGCCGCTGCGGTGGCTTTGCTTTTGGTGGAGCCATAGCCATAACCGTAATATTTTTTTGATGAGGCGTAAGCGCCGCAGGTCTTGAACCAGCCCATCACTTTGCAGTTGTCGCCATTTTCACGGCAGAACTTCAAGGCCGCTTTCTTCGCTTCTGCCTCGGTGTCGTAACCAGTCGCAAAACCGTATGCAGGATCAGTTTCACCCACGCTGTCGTCGACGGCTATCGCGCCAATCGCGAATGCGCTGCCCTGAAAAATAAAGCCGAGACTGAGTATCAATGTGGTGAATTTTTTCATGGTATTTACCTGACTAAAAAGTGATTTGAGATTTTATAATCCGGCTCCTCCACGTGCAGCCATTTTGGCTGCACGTAGAACAAGCACCTGCAAAGTCTACGTGGCGAATCGAGTGCAGGCAACGAAAAGCAGCGCAAAGTCGGCAGCGCAACCGCCATTTATCACGTCGCCGTCAGGAATCTGAAAGCATCGCCAAAAACTGCGCTTCATCCAATACCGTGACGCCAAGTTCGACGGCCTTGTCGAGCTTGCTTCCCGCCTCAGTGCCTGCCACCACGAAATGCGTCTTCTTTGACACGCTTCCGGAAATCTTTGCGCCCAGTGCCTCGAGCCTGTCCTTGGCTTCGTCGCGCGTCATTGTCGACAGCGTCCCCGTCAACACCACGGTCTTGCCGTCGAACGGGCCAAGATCCCCCAATGGTGCGCCGTTTGAGGCATTTTCGCCCTGCGGGCCGCTCCGGCGCTTGTTTTCCACTTCCGGCCAGTGGACACCGCATGCTCGCAACTGCTCAACGACTTCGCGGTTGTGCACTTCGTCGAAAAACTGCCGAATGCTTTGCGCCACGATCGGCCCCACATCGTGTACCTCCAGCAATTGCTCCGCGCTCGCCACCATGATGGCATCCAGATTGCCAAAGTACTTTGCCAAATCCTTAGCCGTGGTCTCGCCGACATGACGAATGCCGAGACCGAACAGGAATTTTGCCAGCGTCGTACGCTTACTTTTTTCGATGGATGCAAGCAGGTTGGCTGCTGATTTTTCGGCCATGCGCTGCAGATTAGCGAGCGCCGCAATCCCCAGCTTATAGAGGTCGGCGGTGGTATGCACGACGTGCTCCTCCACCAATTGATCCACCAGCTTGTCGCCCAGCCCCTCAATATCCACCGCTCGCCGCTGAGCGTAATGCAATAGCGCCTGTTTGCGTTGTGCAGGGCAGATCAGTCCGCCGGTGCAGCGGGCAATGGCCTCGCCCTCCAGTTTCACAATTGCGGAATCGCATTCGGGGCAGCGCACTGGCATAACGAAGCCGGACGCGTCTGCAGGTCTCTTTGCAAGGATCACGGCGGCGACCTCCGGGATGACATCGCCAGCGCGTCGCACGACGACCGTATCGCCGATGCGCAAGTCCTTGCGGCGAACTTCATCCTCATTGTGCAGCGTCGCGTTGGATACGGTGGTGCCGCCCACGAACACCGGCTGCAATCTGGCGACGGGCGTAATTGCCCCCGTGCGGCCAACCTGCACATCAATGCCAAGCAAGACAGTGGTGGCCTCTTCGGCCGGGAACTTGTGGGCGACAGCAAAGCGTGGCGCTCGCGAAACGAAACCTAGCGTCTGCTGCTGCCGGAAACTATTTACTTTGTAAACCACGCCATCGATATCGTATGGCAACGTTGCACGTTCCTCGCCGAGCCGCTGGTAAAACGCCCGTAAACCGGCAACCCCATGCACCACGCGCCGTTGCCTCGCCACCGGAAAACGTAGCGATTCCAGCCAGTCCATGAGTGCAGAGTGCGAATCTGGCAGAGTGACGCCTTCAACGGCGCCAATGCCATAGGCAAAGAAAGTCAGTGGTCTTGCGGCGGTCAGTTTGGAATCGAGTTGGCGCAGCGAGCCTGCAGCCGCGTTGCGCGGGTTCACAAACAACTTATCGCCTTTGGCGGCCTGACGCGCATTGAGTTTGTCGAAATCTTTGCGCAACATCACCACCTCGCCGCGCACTTCCAGCACCGCCGGCCGCTGGTCGGCGGGCAACGTAAGCGGAATGGAGCGGATGGTTTTCAGGTTCTCGGTTACGCCCTCACCTACTGCGCCATCGCCGCGGGTGGCACCCTGGAAAAAGTTGCCATTCACATACGTAAGGCTGATCGCGAGCCCGTCGAATTTGGGTTCGCAGGCGTACTCGATTTCCGAGGTATCCAGTTCCAGACCCTCGCGGCAGCGGCGATCAAAATTGTCGATATCTTCATCCGTGAAGGCATTGCCCAGTGAAAGCATCGGACTGCGGTGGGTGACTTCATCGAACCCATCCAGCGGCTTGCTGCCTACGCGTTGCGTCGGCGAATCTGGAGTCAGCAAATCAGGATATTGGGTCTCAAGCTCTCGCAACTCGTGAAACAGCTTGTCCCACTCGCCATCGGCAATAGTGGGCTCATCGAGTACGTAGTAGTTGACGTTGTGCTGCTCCAGTTCGGCCCGGAGCTGCGCAATACGTTCGGTAGCCAACGCGCTGGCCGTAGCACCAGGTGGCATGGCAAGACTAGGAGTAGAGTCTCAGCGCTGCCGAGCTTCCGGGCGCAACGCCCTTGACCTGCATCTGCGCCGCGATGCCCGCAATGGTATCAACAATCACTTTACGACCCTTGGCAGTGAGCACTTTGCGATTGTCGTCGACCACGTCGCCCTGCAACGCATCGGCAAAACTCAGCGCCAGGGTCATCATGCGCTCGAATGTCGCAGTGGGCTGCGGCGCACGTGGCACGTCGAGCGCGAAGGTCAATCCGGTCAGATACGCGCCGGCCTTGCGGATGCCGGGCGGCTCTTCGGGGTTCATATTTCGCAATACGAAAAGTGTGTGTCCCAAGTCATCGCGCAATTCGTATTCACCTGAATCCAGTGCGACCAGGCCATTGGATTCCGCCAGGCCACGCACTTTGGTCGTTGCAAATGTTGCGCCGCTTTTGCCGACGACATTCACTGCAATTTCTATATCTGTATCTGCACAGAATGCGTCGACGAACTGCGAACGATCAGTGGCCAGCTCAACGTCCTCTCGCTGTGAAACCGCGCCGATCCGGTGCGAAAAGGCGACCATCATTTCGTTAAAGGCATACAGCGTATTCGGGTCGACCGTACCGCTACGGGACGCCAGCTGCAAGCCGGCACGAAGCTCGCGGAAGCCCTCGCTATCGTCTGCATTTTGTGCATCGATTGGCTGCCACAGGCCATCGACCAAACCTTCCCAGATAATGCGCCTGGAAACTTGCTGCGATTGTTGCACCGTCGGCCAAAACTGGTCAGGCAGAATTGGCGCATCGGCCAACACCAGAGCCACAGTATCGATTTCGGCATTGATGCCCGGCAACTTGGCGTCTACAGCGTCTCTGGGCATGATCGGCTCATCGACGGTCGGCGTATCGAAGCCCATCAGATCGTCGTCTTCCGCAGGGCGCAGTGTCATATTGCCCAGTTGCGGTTCGACACGATCGTGTGAATTACTCAACAACACGTCCCGGTGGTCAGAGGAAAACGCGCTTTCCGCGTGTTTCTTGTATTTTGATTCCTGCCAGCGGTTATAGATGATTACCAGCACGATGATGATGATGGCAATGCCAATAAGTGCCCACTGAAAGTCACTGATCATTGTTTGGCTCTCAAAGAGTCGATGCCTATGCTGCTACCGGCACGGGTGCCGCTGCAAACTTCTTAGCTGCGTGGATATCCACTTCTACGATACGCGAAACACCTGGTTCGTTCATCGTCACGCCCACCAGTTGCTCCGCCATTTCCATTGTCACCTTGTTGTGCGTGATAAACAGGAATTGCGTGGAGACAGCCATTTTCTTGACCAGCTCGCAGAAGCGGTCGGTGTTGGAGTCATCCAGCGGCGCATCCACCTCATCAAGCAGACAAAACGGCGCAGGGTTCAGTCGGAACAGCGAGAACACCAGCGACAACGCCGTGAGCGCTTTTTCTCCGCCGGAGAGCAATTGAATCGACTGGACCTTCTTGCCCGGCGGTTGGGCGAACACCTGCAAGCCGGCGTCGAGAATTTCATCCCCCGTCAATCGCAAGTAGGCATGGCCGCCGCCGAACAGCATCGGGAATAGCTCGGTAAAATTCTTGTTGACGATATCAAACGTGTTTTGCAGCAAGTCGCGGGTTTCGCGATCGATGCGCTTGATCGCATTCTCCAACGTGTTGATCGCCTCGTTCAAATCGAGTGATTGTGCATCGAGGAAGGCCTTGCGCTCGCTCGCCTGCTCAAGTTCAGCAAGTGCGGCCAGATTGACGGCGCCTAGCTCCGTAATTGCCGCAGTCAGGCGGTTGATCTCGGCCTGATATGCAGTTGAACGCGATTTCCGCTCGACCGTATCGGCGAGCTCTTCGATGTTGGCGCCCGAATCGGCCAATTGCTGCGCATAGTTTTCTTCGTTGATGCGCGCTTCCTGTTCCTTCATACGCAACTCGGTAATCTTGTCGCGCAATGGCTGCAGGCTGTGCTCGATGGCGCCCTTCAACTCACGTAACGCATCGTCGGTGGGCAACACGCCGGCCAAGCCGAAGAAG
>JANMZU010000954.1:0-2822 GCA_031383585.1 Betaproteobacteria bacterium | reverse complement strand
ATGTCTCCGTTTGCGTGAGGATTACCAGCTTGCCTTCACCATGCCCGGCACTTCGCCGCGCATAGCGATTTCACGCAATTTGTTACGTCCCAAACCAAACTTGCTGTACACACCACGCGGACGACCGGTAATCGCACAGCGATTACGCAGGCGAGTCGGGTTAGCGTTGCGCGGCAGAGCCTGGAGCTTAAGACGCGCTTGAAAGCGCTCTTCTTCCGAATAGCTTTGATCGTTGATAATTTTGACGAGTCCAGCACGCTTGGCCGCAAATTTCTTGACCAGTTTTTCGCGCTTTTCCTGACGATTGATAACAGCGAGTTTTGCCATGACGAACCCTTAGCCTCGGAACGGGAATTTGAATGCAGCCAGCAACGCTTTGGCTTCCGCATCCGTCTTCGCGGTGGTGGTAATCGAGATATTCATGCCGCGCAATGCGTCAATCTTGTCGTATTCGATTTCCGGGAAAATGATCTGCTCTTTAACGCCCATGTTGTAATTGCCACGGCCGTCGAAAGAGCGTCCCGAGATGCCGCGAAAATCGCGCACGCGTGGCAGCGATACGGTGATCAGGCGGTCCAGGAACTCATACATCTTGTTTGAGCGCAGTGTAACCATGCAACCAATCGGATAGCCGTCACGAATCTTGAAGCCCGCGATCGATTTCTTGGACAGGGTGACCACCGGTTTTTGACCGGCAATTTTTTGCATGTCGCTAACCGCATGATCCATGATTTTCTTGTCAGCCACCGCTTCGCCAACACCCATGTTAAGGGTGATCTTGGAGATGCGCGGCACTTGCATCATGGACTTGTAGCCAAACTGCGCCATCAATGCAGGCGCTACGGTTTCTTTGTAATGTGCTTGTAGTCGAACCATCATTTGCCCCTTACGCGTCAATGACTTCACCGTTGGAACGGAACACGCGAACTTTGCGCTTGTCGTCCAAGGTTTTGTAGCCGACGCGGTCAGCCTTGCTGGTAGCGGGATTGAAAATGGCGATGTTGGAAAGATCCATCGACATTTCTTTCTCCACAATACCGCCTGTGGTGTTTTTCATTGGGTTGGGCTTGGTGTGCTTCTTTACGCGATTCACACCCTCAACCACCGCTCTGGAAAAGTCAGGCAGCACCTTCAATACCGTGCCGCGCTTGCCCTTGTCCTTGCCGGTGAGGACAACCACTTGGTCGCCTTTACGAATCTTGCTCATCATTCGGCTCCTTACAATACTTCGGGTGCCAGCGACACGATCTTCATGAAGCGCTCGTTACGCAGTTCACGCGTAACCGGCCCGAAGATGCGGGTGCCAATTGGCTCCAGCTTCGCATTCAAGAGTACGGCAGCATTGCCGTCGAACTTGATGAGCGAACCATCGTTGCGACGAACACCTTTGGCGGTACGTACCACCACGGCGTTATATACTTCACCCTTCTTTACGCGGCCGCGTGGCTGCGCAGACTTAACGGTCACTTTGATGACGTCACCAATGCCCGCATAGCGGCGTTTGGAGCCACCAAGGACTTTAATACACATCACCGACCGCGCGCCGGTATTATCGGCGACGTCGAGAATCGACTGCATCTGAATCATGTGTTTTATCTCCAACTTATTCCACACCACGCTTGTGGCACAGATAGTCTTGGATCCGTCTTATGCCATCAACATCCCGAGAGGACATTGCCAGCAGGTTAGAAAACTTCTTTTTGCCCGATCGCTTAATTTCGGCTTCGGCTGACTTTCGGGCGGTACGAGTTGCGGTGTTTTGCATTTCGCTTTAAGCAGACTATCAGCCGACGAAGCCACGGCTGGAGCAGCAAAGTCTGTAAGTATATACCGAAATGATTTGGCGACGCAAGGGTCATTTGCGGATTCCTTTACTTCCACCTTTGGTAAATCATTTTTGGCCCGCTTAAGTTCGCCCACCTTGCGGAAAGTTCAGGCTACCGCGATATGTGAGTGTTCGCCCACTCTCGAAAATGGTATTTGGAGATCGCCCGTTTAGTGAAATGTTCAAAACCGCTTCGTCAATGTCATCTGGCTACCGTCGCGCCTCATTTCCAGGCGGTTGAGGAAACTCATGCCTAACAATGCAACATCAAGACCGCTCTCGAAGACGTTTGCATCAATGGCGTATAGCGTCATTTCGCCGATGGTGACGGCATCCAGCGATATGCGCCAGACCGAGACATCGCCACCAGCCGTTTTTGAGATCCCGCGCT
The DNA here is from genome assembly GCA_031383585.1 of Betaproteobacteria bacterium. Lineage (GTDB taxonomy): Bacteria > Pseudomonadota > Gammaproteobacteria > Burkholderiales > Usitatibacteraceae > UKL13-2. Next base: position 606 of record JANMZU010000954.1, on the reverse strand, counting down.
GCCCTTTGGTGAAGTCAATTCCCATATTTCGGGCGGCGCTGGCCGGTAGCGCTACCTGTGTCGCACCGGTATCAATCAAGAACCGCACAGTCCGGCCGTTGATTTGACCCACGGTCCAGAAATGACCTTGTGTGTCTGCACTCAATTTGAGCGTGTTACCGGCATTTCCACCACTACCCGGCGTCGCAAAATGTTCGCCGAGATCGAGTGTTTGGCGTTTGCCCTCAATGTCGAATACTGCATTGTTAGACGCCGTGTACAGCAGCGTAACGCCTTCAGGTTGCTTTTGCCCGACGGCAATCGTTCTGGGCTGTGCCCCGTTAATGATGACAACCGCTTTGCCAGGGAATAGCCCAACGACCGTCACGTCAGCCGCTTTTGCAGATTCGCTTGACGCGAATATCGACGCAACTGCGAGGGCACGCAAGATGCCCTTACAATGCCGCATCCCAGCATCGTCAACATTCGTGAAACCAGTCGCCATATTTCGCTTTTCTGCCGAAGACGGACCCGGCTATTTTGCCAGCTTTCTGGCGCGGCATTCGGTGGCTTGGCGTCTCTTCAAGCTGGACGAAGGCGAGCCGTTGCCGGTTGAGCCCGAAGAAT
>JANMZU010000570.1:0-7613 GCA_031383585.1 Betaproteobacteria bacterium | reverse complement strand
GAATGGCTCAAAAACGCGCTTCAATGTGGCCGCATCCATTCCCGGCCCATCGTCGCGCACCGTAAGCCGCACGATACGACCGGTCGCCTTTGCGTGAAACTTGCGCATGTCCAGCAACGCCGGATGTTCGCCTGACACTGTGGCATCCAGCGCGACCGCGTCGAGCTCGACGCGAATCTGACCAGGCTGGTGGCGCATGGCCTGCGCGGCATTGGTCATGAGGTTGATCAAAATCTGCTCTACTTGCGTCGCATCGGCTTGCACCAGCGGCACGCTCCAGTCGCACCTCACATCAATGTTGACGCGCGCAGGCAAGGTGGCACGCATCAGGCGTGCGGACTCCTCGATAACAGTACCAAGGGCAATCGGTCTGAGTTCGGTTGCCTGACGGCGGCTGAACGAGAGAATCTGCTGTACCAGATCGCGCGCCCTTCCTCCCGCCTTGCGGATTTCTGCAAGGCTTTCGGCAACGCGTGCATCGTTGCCCAGTTCCTGATGCGCCAGATCGGCGTTGCCCAGAATGGTAGCGAGAATATTATTGAAATCGTGGGCGATTCCGCCGGCGAGCGTACCGATGGCTTCCATCTTTTGCGATTGGCGCAATTGTTCTTCGAGTGATTCGCGAGCGGCGTCCGCTGCCGCGCGGTCGCTAATGTCGCGCAGTGTCGCCGTAAAAAAATGCCTGCCGTCGGTGACCATATGCGCAATCGACGCCTCTATCGGCACTTCGACGCCATCCTGCCGCAAAGCAGTAAGGCGCGTGAACTGTCCCATTTTTCGTGATGTGACGCCGCTGGTCATGAATGTTTGTATGTGGCCGTGGTGTGCGTTGCGGAAGCGGGTTGGCAAAAACCGCTCGAGCTTTTGACCCATCGCTTCGGCAGCGGCCAGCTTAAAAAGCTTTTCGGCCGCGGTATTGAAGACCAGAATATGTTCGGCGTCGTCTACGGTGATGATCGCATCCATCGACGAATTGATGATCGCTGCGAGCTTCGCTTCGGTTTGCATACGCCGTGTGATTTCGCTGTGTGCGATGACGGCGCGGCCATCACCGCCGCTCATCGGCGTCGCGACCATAACGAACCAGCGCTCTTGCTGTAGCGAGTGGCAGGCGTATTCAACTGTAAAGCTGGGCAAGCTGCCGTCGAGCACACCGCGGATGCCGTCGCGAACTTCCCGCGCAGCAGAATTGATCGCACCGGCAGGCTGGTTGAAGCTTGCCGCGCAGATGGCCAGATAGTTGGTGCCGACGCCGGTACGTGGCGCTGGTGTGCCCGGCACCAGGCTGTTATCCAGTGCAAAGCGCCGCCACGCTTGGTTGACGGCGATGATGGTGCCGTCTTGCTCCAGCACGGCAATCTCGGCCGTGACCGAATCGAAAATAGCCGACGCGAACGCCGCGCTTTCGCGTGTCGCCGCCTCGGCGCGTTTGCGGTCGGTAATATCATGCAGGGCGCCCTGCAGCTTGATGGCCTTGCCGTTTTCCATGACGGCGACGCCCTGCGTGCGGATCCAGATAGTTCGACCCTTCATGGTGACTTTTTGCAATTCCAGGTCGTACGGTGTACCGCTCTCTATGGCGGCATTCATGGCCGCCTTAAGAACCGGGCGCGCTTCGGGCGTAAATAATTCCATCCCGCGCTCCAGAGACGGCGCGAATGGCGAATCGCTCTCGTGGATGCGGCACACTTCTCGCGACCAGTACATTTTCATGGTTCGCAGGTCCAGCTCCCAGCCGCCAACACGCGCCAGTTCACTGACGCGCTCCAGCAACCCGGCCGTGCGCACCAGGGCCGCGCGGGTATTGACGGTCTCGGTCACATCTTGCGAAAGTACCAGCCTTGCCGGACGACTGCCGGACTGCAGTGTGCGAGCCGTAATCTCGACAAGGATGTCGCTACCGTCCTTGCGGCGATGCCGCCAATTCCTCGCTTCACCGCGGGTAGCCTGATCCTGCAGCAGATGTTCGAGCAGTGCCGGGATGTCTTCGGGCGGACGAATATCGCGGATCGTCATCGCCAGAAATTCCTCACGGCTGAACCCGTATTGCACGATGGCGGCGTCATTGACAGTGAGAAATGCCAGCGTTTCAGGGTCGTATGTCCACATTGGATGCGGATTGTGTTCGAACAGCTCGCGAAAGCTCGCCTCACTCTCACGCAATACTGTCTGTGAGGTCACGCGGAGCGACTGTGCCTCATCAAGTGTCCGGCGAATCTGTTCTATTTCGGTGATGCTGCCGGCTTGCGTCGTTTCGAGCGGCAGAGTCGCATTGAGTGTCGCGATCGCACCTGAAATGCGGCGTCCGGCGCGTCTGCCGCCGAGCACACTCATCCAGGTCGCCATCAGAATCAAGGCAAGTACTGCCGCGACCGCCTCGATGATCGGTGCCAGATAGGTGGCGCGAGGGATTTCAAGCGCCACCGACCAGCGCGCGACGGCCGATTTGAGGACAATCCGTTCGGGTGCGCCATCCTGATTGTCCGCATTCAGTGTTTGCGGGCCACGGCGGGCGAGTATCGCGCCGGTGCCGTCGAGCACCGTCAGCACCCACGCTGGCGGCAAAATCAGCTCATCCATGCGTTTTTGCAAAATCTTCAGTTCGATGATATTGAGGACCAATGAGCGCGCCACGCCGTCGCGCATGACAGGCACGGCGATGGCAACTATCGGCCCGCTTACAATCAGCCCCTGATGTTTGTCGCCAACCGCAGGCTTGCCATCGGCAAGCGCGCGTGGCGCCGCAGCGTATCCAGCTGGCTGCGGGAGTTTCGGCAGCACTGCGCCGGGCTCGGCGCGCGAATTCAGCAACATTTGCATGGAGCGGTCAGCGAAAACGAATTCGCCGCCGAAGCTGCTCCGATATGCGAGCGCCTGCTTAAGTAGCGGTGCAAGCTGGGGTGGCTCATCGACGAAGCCGGAAGCCGCCAATACCTGCAGACCGGCAATTCGCGATTGGAGGTCGCGATCCAGTGCGGCTGCAAAGTTTCCAGCAAGGCGTGTTGCGTCCTCGCGTGAACGCGTCTGCACATCGAGTACCCGCAAATATGCAAGGAACACCGCCAGAAGCAGTAACGGCAATATGGATACCAGGATCAAGCGCCGCAACAGGGCGCTGAGAGTTTTGGGGCGGTTCGATTGGCGCCCGCCTGGTTGTTTGCTCGTGTTCGTGGTGGCAGTCATGGACAACACCGCGTATTTGAGAGGTTATCCGTGTTGCCATCCGGGCGGATTACTCCGGTAGTCATGCGCAAAGCAGAGACCTCCAGCGCATTTTTGCAGAAGTTGACAACGTGGGTCACAAACTTGCGTTCGCGCTTAGGGTCGCAAGTTAACCCCCGAAGACAGGGGAAATAACTATTAATCAACCACTTCGCGTTCACGGTTAGCTGGCGCATCATTCCGCCATCATAGCGGTACTACTGTTGTTGCCGCCAGCGGCGTCCGCCAACCTGACGAACGCATCGCATAAGTCTTCCAGCGCGTTTACCTTGAAAATCAATTCGCGCACACCTGCACCTTTGGCCTGTTCGCGCAAGGTCTCATCGATAAAGCCTGAGGCGATGGTGACAGGCATGTCTGGACGGATAGTGCGTACCTCACGCGCAACTTCGAGCCCGGACATGCCGGGCATGTTGTAGTCGGTCACCACCAGATCGAAGGCAGCGGGATCGGCCCGCAACGCAGCCAGCGCTTCATGCTGATCGGTATAGCCGCTGATGCGATAGCCACGCTGTTCCAGTATCCGCTGGAGCATAAACACCAGTGCCTCGTCGTCGTCGAGGTAGAGAATGTGCCCGCTGCGCTCCGCGGCAGCTACAGTGATCGGTAAGGCCGCAACCGGCGCAGGTGCGGATAGAGGCGCGTTGACCGGCATCTCTACAATCGGCAAATAGATGGCGAATGACGCGCCGCCCCCGGACTGACTGGTCATCACAATGGCGCCGTCGTGCGCCTTGACGATGCCGTGCACCACCGATAGCCCCAGCCCGGTGCCTTCGTCGACAGCTTTGGTGGTAAAGAACGGCTCAAAAATCCGTGCCATTGTATCGGGGTCCATGCCGTGGCCGCTATCGCTAACGACGAGCCGTTGCGCATGGTCTCCGCGTTTGTTGCCGAGGCCGCGTAGCGCGGGATGTGCTTCGATCATGGCTGCATCGACGGTCACCGCCTCCAGGCGGACCGCTATCTCTCCGGGTTGGTCTCCGATCGCCTGCATGGCGTTGGTTACCAAATTGATGATTACCTGGCCAATCTGACTGGCATCGGCCAGTACGCACGGCAGGTCCGGTTCGCAATGGGCCTCGAGAACAATCTGCGGCGGCAGTGTGTCGCGCAGCCGCTTGATTGATTCATCGACGACAGACCCAAGAGCGATCGGGGTCCTTTTCGAAATATCCCGGCGACTGAACGTGAGGATCTGCCGCACCAGATCGCGTGCCCGCGCGGCGGCCTTGGTGATTTCGTCCAGACTCTGCAGCGCTTGTGGATCGTCGGCCAGATCCTGACGCACCAGCGTGGCATTGCCCAGGATCGTCGCAAGGATATTATTGAAGTCATGTGCGATGCCGCCGGCGAGTGTGCCAATGGCTTCCATCTTGTGCGATTCAAGCAATTGCGCTTCCAGCGATGCGCGAGCCGCGTCCGCAAGTTTGCGCTGGGTGATGTCCTGAACAGTACCGCGTAGCCCGACAATTTGCCCACCGGAATTGCGGAGCGTTTCACCTCGGACGCCAACCCAGCTCCGCACTACGCCATCGCGGCGTAGTTCCAGATCAAGTTTATAGGCTTCACCCGTCAGCAATGCGTTTTGCACGACGTCGTTCAGTCGCGCGGCGCTTTCGGCGGTGTACAGCGTTAAATGGTCTTCGTGGTTGGGTGCAGGCAACGACAGATCCCGGTTGAGAATTCTGTAGAGCTCATCAGACCATTCGACTTTGTCGGCAACTGCGTCCCAGCGCCAACTGCCGACACGTGCAACCCGCTGTGCCTCCGCCATCCCCACCTCACTATTGCGCAGTGCCGTTTCCGCTAGCCTGGCTGCGGTTATGTCACGCACACAAACATGTATTGACGGTTTGCCCTCATAACTGATTGATGTGCCGCGTGCTTCTACGTCGATGACGGTTCCGTCAAGCCTGACAAACTTGAGTTCATGCAGCGTGGTGTGGCTGTCGCCGTTGGCAATACCCTCAAGCCGCGTCAACACCAGTTGCCGGGAATCCGGGTGAATCCGCATGAGCACGGATTCGCCGACGAGCTGTTCGGCGGAGGATGCGCCAATCAGGCTAACTGCGGCAGGGTTTACGTAGACCAGTTTTGCTTCACGATATACACAGGTGGGCTCGGGCGACGACTCCACCAGTATGCGAAATCGTTCTTCACTTTCCTGCAATGCGGTCTTGGCGCGTTTGCTCTCGGTGACGTCCCGCGCAATGGTGATGAGCGTATCGTCATCGCCGCGCACGACGCGGCCTTCGAAATGCCGTTCCTGTTCGTTTATTGTTAGCGTGTAATCCACGACTTGTGTTTGACCGGAGGCCATCGCCTCTGTGAAGGCCAGCACAAACTGTTGTGAAATGGATGGCGGCAGAATTTCTGCAAAGTTGTGATGGACAAGTGCTTCCGGTGGCGCAAGAAGCTTACTCGGATCGGAAGCATGCACACTCAAAATCTGGCCATCGGCGCGGCTGGTGAAAATGAGATCCGGGATGGCACTGACCAGTGCACGAAACTGCGATTCGCGGCCGAGCAACGACTCTTCCGCTTTTTTGCGTGCGGTAACGTCGATGCGTACGCCCAGAATACGGCTTGCCTTGCCGTCCGCATTGCGCGCGAGCACACGTGCGACGATGCTAACCCAGCGGAACGATCCGTCGGCGTGGCGCATGCGCACTTCGTTCGCATATTCACGATCTGACCGTTCTACTAGTGCCCGCATTGCTTCATCTACGATATTCCGGTCTTCCGGGTGGATACGTTCTAACCATTGCTCATGGCTGCGCTGAGCATCGCCTGGATCGTCACCCAACATCGTGAAGCATTTTGGTGCAGCGTAAAACGTACCGGCATTAACGTCCCAGTCCCAGACGCCAATCGATGCGACATCGCTCGCGAGCGTAAGCCGCTGCGCCATCTCATTGACACTGGCCTCGGCAAGCCGTTGTTGCCGCCAGGTGCGGCTGAGCCATATGCAAAGCATGGCTAATACCGCTGACGCAGCAGCCCAAATCAACAGCGCCAGCCAGGCCTGGGCGCGCCAGGGCTGCAGTATGAGGTGAATCGAGCGGCCCACGACGACCACGAGATCAGGCTGGCTGGAAAGTACCCGATAGGCAAAACTGCGGTGGTCAGCGGAGATGGCGCCGATGGCAAGGTAGTGGTCGACTGGACTGCCCGGAATCTTTTCCCGGAACAGAGGCAGGTTCTGGAAATTTTTTCCAATACTCTCGTCATTGCTCGGGTTGCGCATCATCAAGGTGCCGTTGCGGTGCCAGAGAGCGACCGTGCTGTCTGCACCCAGGTCGGCCATCCGCCAGACACTGTCGAAAAAAGCTGCCTCCAGCGCGGCGACGATTACGCCGGAAAATTTGCCGTCGGCCGCATGAAGTGGCCGTGACGCGCTGATCAACCATTTTCCGTTGGTACGACTGCGCACCGGCAGACCAACGGAGAACGTCGTCTGCGGCTGGGTGCGATAAATCTGGAAATAGGCGCGGTCGGAAAAATCCATGCCGATATTGCCAGTGTCGGAATCGTATTTGCTACGGCCATTGGCATCCACAACCCAGATGGCGCGTACAAAAGGCATGTCTTTGAGTTGCTGGCGCAGGAGTGCGCGCGACGATTGCTCGGTTAATGTTCCCGCAGCGTCAAGCTGTTTGAGGCCGACAGCTGCCAACTGCAAGCGTTGATCGATGAGCTGAACGGTACGCTCGGTCTGCTCTTCGATGATGTGGGCGAACGACGCAGTCATACGCTCGCCCGATTGGATTGCCTCGCTACGCAGGTGAAACAGCGCCATGGCGACCAGAACGCCGGAAATGAGGACCAGTCCAGCGGCTGCCAGAAACAATTGACGTGGCGAGGTAGCCAGCGGTGGAGAGTCTGTTGGCGCCACAGTATCGCGTTGCGTTGCTTTCATGGCGGGTTCCAATCTCCTGACGAATTCCTGGACGGGTTGGGTACTGGTGTCGATGCGCTCTCGCTATTTGCGGCAGGACTCGCATCGCCATCCTTTGAATCAAACCAAGCATTGGTGCGCTTTCACAGACCAAAGTGACTGGAAAAGCCCGTCAATGCTGGTGGTTCTGTTTTTTAGGAGTTCACCAGGTAAGGAAAGCAGAGGCGTGTGCGCGTGTGCGTATTGTTGTGCAGTCGTGCGCCCGGTCGTATCAGGTATCCCGGGAGTGTTGACTGCTAAAAACCTTAGTGCTGGGGCGCCGCCGCTGTGAGTTTGCTCCCGGCGCAACCCGTGTGGTTGTTACCTCGCAGTTGTGCGGGATGCGCTTAACGAATTTATGAACCAGCGACTGACCAGTGGATTTCCAATCGCATCCCGGCAAAAACGAAGGCAGATCCCGGCGATTTCCCGATGGTGATTGCTGGCGCAA
>JANMZU010000524.1:0-7357 GCA_031383585.1 Betaproteobacteria bacterium | reverse complement strand
ATGAACGGCAAACTGATCGAGGTGCTTCATTCTCCACATCAACCTTGAAGGGGAGAAATAAAGGATGTTAGCCTCTTCATCATGTTCATAAATGTCATGGAACCAACGTATTACATGCGGAATGTGACTGACGCGACATCTGTCCACTTCTTGCGGACTTGCTCCCATCTTTTCACAGAGGTCGTGGGCCTCCGGAAGACGCTCAAGGATCCAGATGGTGGCGTATTTCATCCATGAGACATTCAGGTTCACAACCAACTGCGTATCGCCAAGCCAATAACCAGGTTCATCCATCATGTAATGAAGTACATAGTTCGTCGTGGGAATACAGGTCAACATGGTTGAAAACGGACGACCTTCCGTATTTTGACTGTAGGCACGCAACGCGTGGTCGCGTTTGAATATCAGGCAGTAGATGGCGGTAAAAAAATTCTCGGATTGGGTACTGATACGGGCTACGGTTCCTTTGATATCCGGTCCCGTAGCACCAACCGGCGTGCCTTCACTCAGAAACTTGTCCAGGTCCGTCACAGCCTTCGCATCGTCCTCACGGGTGTACGCATAATTCAGGTATACCAACCCTAAGCCAGGATGCGATTGGATCACATTCAAGACCCTTTCGATGCTTCCCGGCTTGACCAAATCATCATCGCCAAGAATCCAGATATATCGACCGCGCGCATGGTGAGCAGTAACACGCAAGTTTCCCAGCATGCCTACATTCTCGGGGTTGCGGTGGTAACTAAAATCCGAGCGTTGAAGATACGGATGGACGACGTCTGGCGTATGGTCCGTTGATGTATTGTCGCAAACGACGATCTCAATCTCAGCACTTGGGCTTGGCAACAGGCGCGCTAAGTTTCTCAAACCTACCGACAGCCATTCTGCCCGGTTATAAGTAGTAATACAGATAGACAGAACGGGCCTGGGACTCAAGTTCAAAAATTGATCGTAGAAATCTGTCTTGGCCATGGGCATCGGCAAATCCTGGACTGCGGGAATGTGGCGCTCTATGGCCATCCGCGTGCCGATTTCGCGACCATAGTCGCGCCACGTCTTAAACGTTCTTTCGGTAGCCTCCTTGGCCAGGTTCGCGCGATATTCGTCGTCCTCTACCAGTTTGCGCATCGTTTCGGCGAGCGCAACGGCATCTGTGACCTCGACCATCGCGCAGCCGCCGCCTTCCGCCACCTCAGCCATTGCGCCCGAATCACGGCAAACACAGGGACGCGCGTGCCACAAACTTTCTAGAATGGGCAGGCCGAATCCCTCCTCCACCGTGGGATACACGGTAAGGTCGCACTCATCGTAGAGCACCTGTAGGCGGGCATCGTCGATACCTCTTTCCCAACGAATGCCGGGCACGGTAGCGATGAAGTGTTCCACTTGCGCCGCAAGCTCTGGGTACGGGCTACCGCCTGCAATGACCAACTCCACCGGCCGTTTGGTTTGCGCAACCAAGTAAGCGAACGCCTGCAGCAGACTAATGTGATTCTTTCTTGGCTCCACCGTGCCCACGCACAGAATTCTAACAACGGTAGGTACCCCGCGCTTTATTGTCGTTATCCTTTGGGACTCAAGGAATTCGCCCGGAAGAGGACAAGCAAGGATTCTACTTTCGAGTCTCGGCGTCTTCTCTCTTGTTGCCGACAAGAACGACACTAAATCGTTTCTGGAAAAATGGGAAATGGGAAACGTCAGTTCAAATTCATTCAGCACGCGCATGTATTCAGCATGGTTGATTGGAACCTGTGGCGGATAAATGCCCTGCATCTTCCAGGGAATGGCATCATAAAATATCCATGCCCCGCGTAAATTGTGGGCCGCCAAATACTGCTTGATCAGCGCTCCAGTCGGTCCATTGGGATCAGAAACCAGTTCAGGGATCAACATCCAGTCATTTGCGCAAGATTCTGACGGATCAACCCAGGAAGCCCATGCGGAGGCCGGTGGCCCGTTGAAATTTGCCAGGTGTTCCAGTTCAACTTGCGTGGGGAAATAACACTTGCGGAGCGCGATATCCCATTTGACAGGAATAAGCCGAAGTCCATTTTCAAGAAGGGCACGCGCCAGGCTACGAACAACCCTCTGAATCCCGGTATTTAGTGGGTACGACGCGGTATGATCGACCCAATAGTAAATGTTGCCGATTTGCTTAAGGGGGTCACTCGATTCGTCGAGCTGTGCGCTAAACTGGGCGCCATAACTGGTCCACTCGGACATCGGTCGCGCAGCCGCGTCAAGCGACAGCTTCGTTAGCAGTCCGCGGTCTTCCATCAAACGCGCAATTGCACCCTGCACAGCGTCCGTGTCGCGGGTATCGACGGTTAGACATCCGCCGCCTTCCGCCACCTCGGCCATCGCCCCAAAATTGGCGCAAATGCAAGGCTTGGCGTACCAAAGACTCTCGAGTATGGGCAGGCCAAATCCCTCTTCTACAGACGGGAAAACGGTAAATGCACACGACCGGTACATCGCATCCAACTCATTGTCCGCAACACCAGCCATGCACCTGATTCGCGGGTTCGTCCGCATTGCGCGATCCAACTCACCGTGAACATCTGTGTGGATACTGCCGACCAAAACCAGCTGCCAATTTGTACCGGGGTGTGCGGCACAGTAGCGCTCGAAAGCGTGCACCAGGGTGACTTGATTTTTCCGCGACTCGATGGAGCCGACGGACAAAATAACCTCGCGCGCTTGATCCATTTTTTCAGGCGCCGTCACGCGAGGCGTCAGTTGTGACTCTGCGGGCAGCGGGATCGTCGCTATGCGAGGCATCGCCGACAAGTTAGAACCCTCGTGCAAGTGAAGGAACGACACCAGGTCATGGCAGGACCATTTTGATATCGGCACCAGCAAGTCGGCTAACAGCAATTGCTGCATGTAGGTTGCATGCGCCGGCGCCATTCCGTTGAGTTCTCCGCGCCGCAAAGGGATCGCGTCGTAAAACACAAATGCTGCCTTCAGGCCAAGGTGCTTTGCCTTCATCAATACGTCCAGCGTCAGCGCCCGCCCTTGATAATTGATGTGGCTCACTTCTGGCACAACGAGCCAATGCCCTTCTTCAACCTGATGTTTCTTGACCGTAACTGCGTCGCCTTTCCCAACGGGGTAACCCTGCAGTTCTGCCGGAGACAGTGCCGGTCCATGCCATTTGGAAAGGTAGGCGAGTTCCTCAAGATCAAGCAATACGAGTTCGCACTGTTGATCGTCCCATTTCACAAAGCGTACACGCTCCCCAGCCTCCAGCAGTGCGCGCCCCAGGCGGCGCGTGACCCTTTGCATACCGGTATTTACGGGACACAATATGGTGTGATCAACATAGTAATAGAGTTCCCGAGCTCCTTTAGAAAGCGGGAAAATAACAGGAGGTGTGAGCTCAATTTCCGGGTGTGTTTGTGCAGCAATGGTGAGACCTTGCAAGGCGGGGTGCAAAACAGAAACCGGGTTTGCTGTTTCGACAGGCGCAGCTTGAGGGGCTTGGTGCGCAACCTGGGCCAGGGTTTCCGCTTCGATTGGTGCATTTTGGACTGGCCGCGAGATCAACTGTTGCACATTCAAAATCGCGGCTTCCATACTCGCAAATCGAATATCCATTACTTCATTGATGGTGCGGAGTTTCCCTTCCAAGTTCGCCGCCGCATGGGAGTACTGGTTGGCTGACTCCTGCAGAGCCCCGATCACAGAATGCACTTCTGCTACGCGACTCATGCGCTCTTGGCTCTGCAAATCAAGTTGTGCCCGTTGATTCGAAGCTCTCTCCAATTCGCTTACGGCCATGGCCAAGTCTGCCAACCGAATGCGATTCTCGTTGGCCAGCAAATCGATCTGACTCTCCAGTTGATTTGTCTGACGCTCTACCCGAATGGCACGTGAAAAAATACCCAGAAACCCACCTCGGCCGACGGACTTCTGCGCCACGATCAATTCCTGCAACCCTCCAACTGTTGCATTGTTCGATTTGGCCTCTTGCGACTCAGCAATCTCCAAAATGATTTGTGCCTTGCCAATACCGGCACGCAAACGAGAGAGATAGAAGCTGCCGCCCTTGGCGTCGGGCGCACGTCCGAGAAATGCTTGAAATACAGCATCTACGAATGCAAAATCCTGCAGTTGAAGGAGCCTGTCGACATGCTCAACGGCCAGCGTCGAACGCAGCTGCGCGAGCCCGACCATTTCTGTGCCACGCTTTTTTGCTTCATACGAGTCGGCAAGTTCGACAAGTATTTTTGCCTTGTTCTCACCAGCACGCAGGCGCGATAAGTAAAACTCCCCACCTTCAGGATCAGGCTCGCGACCAAGTAGCGATTGGTACGCTCTTTCGACGAAGGCAACGTCGTGCAGCGCAAGGATGTGGTCAGCGTCTTCGATGGCGATCATAGGATTTGCAGAGTGAATTTGTAAGTTGTGCGAATTTTGGTGGGGAGCCGGAATTTCAGCAGCAGGTATCGACGGTAATTCAGGGAGCGTTTCAGCGGAATATTTAACTGCCGCTGCTTCTGCAACAGGAGGCATATCGATAGCTGACAATACGACGCAATCTGTTGGTTGCGCGTCCCGCTTGCGAAAAAGCGCTGCAATTCTTCGCAGAGGAGACGTCATGCGCCAGGAGACAGAACCCCTGAGCATCGCCTCGCGACTCGCGTGGGCTGCCGCCAGTCGCGTTTTCTCGGCCAGCTCTTCTGCGAGATCAGCCTCCTTACGGCGCGAAATATCCAGGTGTAAGCCGGATTCAGAAAGCTGATTTTCCAGAACGCCTCGGGCTTCAGCTTGCGCCGCCAACTCGGCTCGAAGATTGCTCTCTAGCCTTGCAGTCTCAATTTGGATCTGCTTCCTGATGTCAAGTTGCGCAGAAAGTTCGTGTTGAAACACTTCCTCTTTAGCAGCAAGCGTCGCAACGTAGTTCGCCTTCTCCTGATCGGCTCGCTGCTGAAAAGCGACTAACTGCTCCGATGACTGCTGCGCATACTCTCGTTCCCGCGCGGCCAGAGCACGGGCCGTGTCGAGTGCCTCTTGCTGCAACACTTGCAACATCCGAGCGAAATCATCCTTGGCTGCCAGCAACAGGCCGCCTACCCGCGTGACTTCTGCTTGTAGCGAAGCCAATTCCGCGCCAAGTAGCTGCGCCTGCGCTGCCATTTGCGCCGTAAGTTCGCTCTCCCGAACAGAAAATGCTTTTGCGGCGCTGAGTGCCTCCCGTTGCAGCGATTCGAGTCTCTCTGCGAAAACTCCCGCTTGAAGCTTGCTTGCGAAAACTTCCGCTTGTAACGAAGCCGACTCCGTACCATGTAGTTGCGCCTGCGCTGCCACTTGCGCCGTAAATTCGCTCTCTCGGGCAGCAAATGCTCTTGCGGCGTTGACTGCCTCCCGTTGCAGCGATTCGAGTCTCTCTGCGAAAACTCCCGCTTGAAGCTTGCTTGCGAAAACTTCTGCTTGTAACGAAGCCGACTCCGTACCATGCAGTTGCGCTTGCGATGCCACTTGCGCCGCAAACTCTCTTTCCCGGGCAGCAAATGCTTGCGCAGCGTTTAGCGCCTCGCGCTGCAACGATTGAAGCATGCTTGCGAAATCATCCTTCGCCGCGATTAATGCGTTAGTCGAAGCCTCCTTTGCCGCAACGAGCAGGCTAAAAATTCGCGCCAGTTCCGATTGCAACGCTGATGCTTCTGCACGATGTTGCTTCTCCAGTGCAGCCACTTGGTCAGCATAGACCCGCTCCCTTGTTACCAGTGCTTGAGCAGCGGTGAGCGCCTCCTGCTGAGCAGTCTGGAGTACGTCGGCAAATTCTGCTTTGGCGACGTCTAGTAAACCAGCTGTTCGCAAAACTTCTGCTTGCAACACAGTAACTTCACCCCGGTATACCTGTTCGAGCGCGACCGCATTCTCTGCATGCTCCCGCTCGCGTGCTGCCAACTTTTGCGCTGATTCCAATGCGTCCTGCTGTGCCGTCTGCAGGGCCGCAGCAAGATCGTCTCTAGCAGCGCCAAGCAAACTCTCACGACGCACGCTGTTTTCCTTTTGCGCCGTTAATTGCATCAGGCGTTCATGCAACTGTTGGGCGAAACTCGCTTCACTTGTTGAGAGAGCCAGCCTAAGACCTTCAATTTCCCCGCTGGAACTCTGCAGCCGTTGCGAAAAACTCGACTCACTGGCAACGAGGGCCTGCTTAAGACCTTCAATTTCTCCGCTAGAGCTCTGCACTTTTGCCGCAACTTTCGCGATCTCTGCCTCGTGAATGGCATTCAAGTGATGATGTAAAGTCGTGCTTGCCGTTCCATTGACGGAGAAGCCGTCAAATACGTTTGGCGGAGCGAGAAACGCCGGCTTCAATTCCTCATGCAGTTTGGAAACGTAATTGCGTTTCAAGCCATCAAAATAGCCCGGGCTGTACCGGCGCCTTACCAGTAGCGACTCCCAGCGCTGGTAAGATTCGATCTGCGTTAGTGGAAGCGTGCTTTCAACCACCACAACCCAAGGACGCGCAGCGGATTTTCCCCAGCTCGAAAGTGCGTTCCATTCAAATCCTTCCACGTCGATCTTCATCCAGTGGATTTCACGCTTTAAACAAATATTGAAGATGGACGATAGCCGAACGCACGGAACCGTTATTTCCCGAATTGAGAAGCCGCGCTCGCGATGTTGCTCGGCAATCTTCGGGTCGCCGGTGGAGATACCGGTGTCAGGTATCTCGAAAAAAGTTAGCAGGCCGGGGGTATTGCCCACCGCCGCTTCAATGACGGTGTCACCTGGACGTTGGTCACGTAGCAATTGCGCGTAATGTGGTGTCGGCTCGACGTGGATACCCTTCCAGCCACGTTCGTGGAACGCCAGACTCACAGAGTCGACCAAAGGATCTTGCGCCCCCAAGTCTATGTAGAATCCGTTCTCGACATGCTTCAGCGCGCGCCAGAGCATGACATCTTCGAAATTCTGGGCGTACGAAATAATCGCGGACATGGCTCGAAACTTACACCGCGTTCGTCATATGACAAACGATGCTGACGATTCCCAGCGGACACCATGCGTCCGCTATCTGGGGTCGCCGAACGGGCAAAGTTTGATATTGTCTAAGTTGGACCATGATCTGAGAAGCTTCCACAACTGAAAATCCGTATACGCGCCCGGGAACAAGTCTTTGGGACTTGATCAAAGCAACCCTGTGCAGTGGAAACACGTCAAGAGAGTAGCCGCTGGCGGCGGCAGGTGGATTTTTTCGTATTCGTAAGCTGGTTGCCGAATTTGAACACCGAATTATACATTTGCCCATGAGGAAAATTGCGGCGCGCTCAAATGTCTGAAATAGGTTTTTTTTGGACAGTGTGGTACGACCACTTGGCGAGCTAAGAGCACACGT
>JANMZU010000485.1:0-2711 GCA_031383585.1 Betaproteobacteria bacterium | reverse complement strand
GCGTCGAGGTACTTGTCGCCAGCAGCCAACCCGCGCGTCGCATCTGCCGCATCCCAACCGGCATCCGAAACATACTTGTAGATGTACTCGTTGCGGGAATCGTCGCCCATGTACCAAACCAGCGGTTGTCCCACCGTGACCTTGCCGAGCCAGGCGCCTTCATGCGCGAAACGCCCCATGGCAGTGCGCTTGCGCGGTACCGACGTTGAGTTGAATGGATCGATCTCGACGTTCCATCCATAAGTATTGGCGACGTTGCGGAAATCATCGCTGCCATCAGTAGATGTGCCGATTTTTTCGGCGCGCCAACGCGAGAAAGTTGTGTCGTTCGGGTCGCTGGCGACGGCGGTCGCCCATCCCTCGCGACCAGTGCCGGCGATGCCGTTGCGGCTCATTGACGTCAATTCCTTTGCCGTGCGGTTCGGGTTGTCCGTCGCCGCAATACGACGGAAGTAGCCCGCGTAATTCTCTTCGCAGGTGATGTAAGTTCCCCATGGCGTGTAGCCATTGGCGCAGTTGTTGACGGTACCGCGCGTGCGCGTGCCGTTGGTCGAGTAGCGGGTGACGACTGCTGGACTACCCGCAACCGGTCCACTCAGTAATGTGTCCGTATTGGTCGTGATCCTGCGGTTATATATCGAGGTGCGCACGTAACTCCAGCTGTTGCCCGAGCGGACGACTTCAATCACGCTCACGCCGTGAATATTTAGTTCCTTCAATACCTCTTCGTTCACAGTCCGCACGCCATTGACACTAGTGGCTCCGGTGGGATGCAGGAAAGCCGGTGTAATCGCCTCGTGATTCATCACCAGCAAACCGCGGTCGGACGCATTGGGATCGTAGGCACCGCTGGCTGTCATGCCAAAGAACTGCATACCATCGTGATGGTCGCCCGCGCGTGAGGCAAACGAAGCGGCTGTATCAGTGCCGTCGTTGCGATAGTCTGGTGTTGCCGCCGACATAGGGTCGCCCAAGCGGAAAAGCACTGACGCTGTGTAGCCTGCGGGTACCGCAACGACGTCAGCCAGTGATTTTGAGATGGCGGGAAAGCCAAGGGCTGTCGCCTTTGTTACAGGCGGCGCCGCTCCGGGCGCTACCGCCCCGGGCGAAGCCGCTGGCGTTGATGTGGAGTCGGAGTTACCGCAACCAGTAAGCCCCAAAAAGGAAAGTGCTGCTGCGCCCGCGCCAGCTGCCATCAAACGACGGCGGTTAGGATTGGCAAGCGCTTGATCGACGATCTGGTCGATATGAATATTGTTCGATAGGTTGGTGACGACATCTTCCGCAGTTTTGTCATATGACATATTGCATATCCTTTTCAGTTCGGATTGAGAAATATGGCCAATGTAATGGCTACAAATGACAAAACTGTGAATCGAAACCAGACGCGATCTTGTTTTTGCGGGGGCTGGTCTAGACCTGACCCCAAGCTTCCCTCAGCCTGTCCGTCGCCGCACTTATGGCGCGCCCATTGTTCGACAGGCCGAAGCGCGAATTGGTACCGAAAACGCCGTCTTTTTCCGTCGTTTTTTGCATCGTTTTTGGAGTCATGTCTTGCAAAATAGCACTGCTATATTTCAAGACCTGTGACCCCAAGCTTCGGATCCGCCGCAACGCGCTACTGACGGTAAAAGGGCGAACGCGACGACATCTGCGGCATCGACCAGACACTGGCCGCGAAGGATCTATGCATGAAACAGAAGCCCTGCCTGCGCACGCACTTCGTGCAGGCGGGCGTGGGGCACTTCGGCGTATTCAGCGGACGGCGATGGAACAACCGCATCTATCCGGTGGTGCGGGATGTGATTCATGTGAGTCATGTGAGTCGGTACTGAAACGGTACTGCGCCTGTCCACAATTTCTTTCGGCGCGGCGCTAGCGCGACTCCAATTTGCGATTGATAGTACCGCAGATGAACTGCTGGATAGAGGACTCCGGGGCGATCTTAGTCCTCGACTGACTTCGCCGCCCTCGCGCCTGTGGTTGCAGGGCTGCCTCGCCGCCTGACTGGTAAAGCTTGATGACACGCGTAACTGCGGTACTGCTCATGCCGCTCGCCGCAACAATCTGCTGGCGTGTAAACCCCCGGAGAAAGAGTTGAATTACCCGTGACCGCTTTGCAAATTGGGCTTCAGGTGTCAATTTGCGGGCGTCCTCGGTTTCAACTGCAGACTGACTTTCGACTCGGTTCATATGTGCGCTTTGCGTGTAAAGATAAAGAAGGAACCCGACAGCACTTACGACGAAAGCAGCCTAAATCAGTCCCGCGAAAACGTATGTGAGCTTGATCACGCATATCACTCCAAAACCGACGAACGGTGACTGTGAAGCGGCGCACAGACTTGCTTCGGAGCCGCGTTCGAGCAATCGGGGGTCGTAAGTTCCTAGACGACAAAGATGCAGGCCGCAACACAAGTGAACCTAGATGTAGCCTCGCAAACTAAATGTGGTTGCGACCTCGTGTCTGTATAGGGAAGGCCGTTGTACTGGGATGTAGAGAATGGAATCCATCACAGTGAGCCGTCGGGGTAGCAGGGTCGGCATGTATTCATGCGGGACACTAGTGATATTGACCGAATCATCACCCGCCAATGCGCCCAGCACCGCCCTGCGCCTCACCCAAAAACCCGGCCCGCTACCAGCGCCACCGTGCCGAAGAAACCGTGCTCTACCGCGTGGTGCAAACCCAACTCGACACCTACCCCGTCGTC
>JANMZU010000459.1:0-2998 GCA_031383585.1 Betaproteobacteria bacterium | reverse complement strand
CGACATTTTGTCTGACGCTGCTGCGAGTCGGAAAGCTTCAATTTCCGCCGTGCTCAATGTCGCGAATCCCGTCCATGCTACTCGCGCACCGGGCGATCCAAACTTCTCATAGAGCGCGGAGTAACGACTCCTCAAGCAATTGATGGCGACAACCTCCTCACTTGCGATCCTGAAATGTGCGATCAGCAGCAGCGGTATGAAAAGCGGGAATGCCCAAAACAGGATATCTTCTACGCCATCGATTGCAGTCATCATATTGCTTAAAAAAATCGCGTCTCCAAAATACGGCTGACCAGTTTGCCGCCGACAATTGTCTCAGGGCAGCGATATCTACAATTCACTGCAAACCGATAAAAAAGCAAAAAACTCTCTTGTTCTTCGATGTCTATGTCCGCTAACTGGAAAATTGAAATACGCATACGAAAGACCGGATTTGGCCGGATCCGGAATCAAAAGTGGCTTCCGTTAATCAGTGTTGCAAGGAAATGCTGTGACGGCGTTCAAGTAGGCACGAAATCTCTGGTGTCAAGATTTCTTCCGCGCTTCCGGCAACCCCATCTTCTTGAGGAGTGCCGCAAATCGCGGGTCATCACGCAGATTGGCCAGCACCGGGTCATAGGGCACTTTGGTCAGATAGCTATTGCGCGTCGCGTAGGCCCGGTCCAGCGCGGCAAATGCTGCGTCACGTTCGCCACGCCATGCGTGCGCCCGGGCAAGGTAAGCATTGGAACCCGGGTTTTTCGAAATGAACTCGTTCAGGGCGCGTTGCGCGGCCGCGGCATCGCCCAGAGAGAATTCCGCCAATGCGAGCAGCCAAAGTGCAGGAACAGTACGATCATCGGCAGACTGAAGGCAATAGGCTTTGGTTTTTTCCGGTTGCCCTTCGAGCAGCGAGATCAGTGCCAGACTGTACTGACCTCGCGATTGGTTTTCAGGATGGAGGGACATAAGACGATTCGTCGAACGACGCGCTCCAGCGTAGTCACCCACGGCCATTTGATAGTCAGCCAGCGCGTGCCAAGGCGGATAAAACAACGGGTCCAGCTCGGTCGCGCGTTTCGACGACGCGACAGCCTGGTCCAAATTTCCCATTGCCGCCTGCAGGTTCGCATACTTGAGCGGGACCCTTGCGTCGTTAGGCTCAAGCTTCAATGCCTGCCGGAAATCGGCCTCGGCGCCGGGCCAGTCCCAACCCGTAAAGCGAAGATACCCGCGCGTTGCATAGGCGTCACCGGAAGTCGGATCCAGGGCAATCCCCATGTCGGCAGCCGCGAAGGCCTTTTGTGCGACCTCTTCGCGCGCTCGCGCATCCATGGCCCCCATGCTTCGCCAGCCCACTACCATTGCTAACTGCGTATATGCCGCCGCGTACTTGGGATCCAACGCGATTGCCTTGGAAAAAGCCTCCTCATGACCGGAGCGGACAGTTTGCATAAGTTGGCGGCCCTTTAGGTACAAATCGTGGGCGTCCGGATGCGGCACATGGCGATTGGCGTGCGATGCCCGCTGCGATGGCAGCAGCTTGATCTTCAGCGCCTCGACCACCGCATTGGCGATATCGTCCTGAATGGCAAAAGTGTCGGTGATCTTGCGATCATAGGTTTCGGACCACAGGTGAACGCTATCTGCGGCGCGGATTAGCTGCGCCGTCACGCGAATCATGTCCTGCGACTTGCGTACGCTGCCCTCCAGTACCGTGGTGACGTTGAGAGCCTTGGCAATGGTCGCGATGTCCGCGTCCTTGCCTTTGAAGGAGAATGATGAGGTGCGCGCGATGACTTTGAGCTGGGGAATTTTGGCGAGCAGGTTCAGCAACTCTTCGGACAAGCCGTCCGCGAAGTACTCTTGGTCTTTCGCCTGGCTCATGTCGGAAAATGGCAGCACCGCAATGGAATAACCAGCTTCCGCCACCACCGGCGGCTTGCCGACGAGCGAAACCGGATTGCTTAAGAACCACCAACCGACCGCTGCCAGCAACAGCAACGGAACGGCCGCCAGCAAGACAAGGCGATTACGTCGCTGCCGGTGCTGGTCCCGCGCGCCATCCCGCGTCGGCGCAAGCCATGGCAATTGCAACTCATAAACGTCGACCGGCAGATTGATGTTTTTCAGCTTGCCCCGGCCGAGATTGATCAGGCCAACTTCAATCTTGTTTTGCACCTGCCTTGCCACATCTTCAGACACGAGGATGCCATCGGGCGGCGCAGCCGATTCAATTCGCGCCGCAATATTGACGCCGTCGCCGAAAACGTCGCCATCGCGGGAAACCACATCGCCCAGATGGATACCGATGCGAATATGCAATGGTTCGATGCCGGGTTCAGATGCACTCGCCGCGTTGCGCTCATGAATGGCCATTTGAATGGAAATCGCACACTTCGTCGCATCGAGCGCGCTGGAAAACTCGATCAGGAAAGCGTCACCGACGGTCTTGATCTCTTTCCCGCACGAGATTGCAATCTTCTCCCGCACGAGACGATTGTGTACTTCGAGTAACGCCAGCGCTTTCGCCTCGTCTCGCTGCGTCAACGCACTGTATCCCACCATGTCGGTAAACATGATCGCTGCGAGCCGACGCTGCTGGAGGGTATCCGTCACCGGGAAGAGGTCCGTGAGAAAAATAAACCTGACTCATATTACAGTATTGCCCGAATGTACCCTGCGCAAGACCCTGGCAGTGCCTTGCGGCCACTGCTGATAGCTCCGTTTATTGCGATCTGGGTCCGCGGCAATTTAAGAACGTACCAGCGGCTATCTCTTGCCGCGAATTGCTGCCGGCCACTGGGCAACCCCTGCAAGCCGGCGGTACGTGACTGTTATCTGCCGTTTGGTTCGTCCAGCGACACTCCTGCTACTTACCGGCCCAATCTGGATGCCAACGTTTGATCCTAAAAAAAGCAGTTGCCCATGATTTCTGCGCTGATCAAACGGCTAATAGTGTCGGAGGATCGGTGGTTGGAAGCATGAATTTGGCGAATGCGCGATTGAGGATGGCGCG
>JANMZU010000453.1:0-3615 GCA_031383585.1 Betaproteobacteria bacterium | reverse complement strand
ATTCACTGGGCGTTATAGCTTATGAAATGCTGACAGGAAAACTGCCCTACGCAAAAGGCTTCTCAAACGCGCGCGATATCACCAAGCGTACCTACACCGGCGTCAGAACAATTCGCGACGACATTCCTACATGGGTTGATGCCGCACTCGCCAAGGCGGTTGCAAAACGGCCTTCGGAGCGCACTGAGGCTCTATCAGCCTTGGTTGAAGATCTGCAACGCCCCAATGCTTCTCTCGCCTACGATCGCCCGCGCCCACTTGTTGAACGCAACCCGCTGGCGTTTTGGAAGGGATTATCGGCGCTGCTCGCGCTGACAATTGCCGCTCTGCTCTACATTATTGCGCGGCGGTAGCGCCATTCCAGGGGCGCTCATCGATTTCTGGTTATGCTTCGAATTACTTCACAAGCTCTGCAAGGTTCGTTTGTCCTGAAGCTATTGCGATATCGAAGGCGGTCTCGCGATTTTTGTTGCGCAGGCTGCGGCTCGCTCCGGAAGCGATAAGTGCTGTGGCGGCCCCTTTGCGGCCTACATGGGCCGCTATACGGAGTGTTGCCGCTCCTTTGAAGGTCGCTCGAACGGGCGCGAGCCGACCATCGGCGTCCAGTTCGGTCCAGAGTTCGAGGAAGTTGAGCATCGGTGCCATGCGGGCATCATCGGATTGAACATGGGCAAACAGGGGCAGTCCAGTCGGACTAAAGCCAGGCCAAATCGAACGATCTCAGCTTGCGAAGCCACACAGCTTCCTGACGTCTTTCGCTCGGCCCACCTTGTTCGGATGCTTGGCCTCTACCTCAAGAATGTATTGCCGTGCTTTTAGTGGTTTTTTCGGCACACCGAGACCCATGCAGTGGGCAACTGCTAGCCGAATGCCGGCGTCGGGAAAACCACAGCTGTAGGCTTTGATGTAGTGTGGGTTGGCCTCTGTGAAATACGCCATCGCCCGTGACGGCTCTTTAGCAGCAAGCTCGGATAGCCGGTCGCCTTCGGACATGGCGGCTCGACCACCACAAGTAGTTGCATCCAGCACGACTGATCCCTTCTCGGAGAACCAGTCCAGCCACGGAGCAAAGGTCCCAGTCGCAATCGTGCCAACGGCCGCCGCAAGGACAGTCCCCACAAGCCACTTGGCTAGTCGACCGGCCGTGAAAGGCCTGCCTTCCTCAAACATATATATCCCTCGCCGAGCTACGCCTCACGCCGCCCGACGTAGAACAGGACGCGATCATTGCGGAGAATTAGCGCAGGGACTGCGGCGAAGGCAAGTGTTGCGATTGTTGGCAGCGTTTCGCGCGGTCGAGTTTATCCTGATGAAGCAGCGCCGCTTGACCACCTATGGCCTGCAAAATAGCACCCGTGACCGTATTCGTTCCGAGGACGCCATCGATGATCAGGCCAACAGCACTGCCTATAGCCCCCGCAGCCAGCATGAGGAGTGGAGCAATCCAACTGCCAGTTTCAATTTCAACAGAATGTGCCGCCTGTGATTTACCTTTGAATTTCTGATCAATGGAAGTCATCCAAGCATAATCTCTGCATACGGATAATATGTCAAATTATGCGACTAGCTGCACTTGACATTGGCGGTCAGCAAGCAGTTCCCCCTAGCGCTTGCAATGGCCGCAATGATCTCGGTGTCCACTTTCTGCAACGGTGTCGTGTCCAAGACAATTGCAGCTTGCGGCGCTCTGGAAGCCACAGGCTGCTGCACAGCCAGCGGAACAGACATCACGCCCGGCACCGGCCTTTGCGGCCGTCCGGGTTGATCTTGGGTGATGGGACGGTTCAGTGCGACGGCATCCTGCCGATTGTTGCGTCGCGTGAGGGATGTGCCGATAATCCCGTACATCTTGATCGTGTTGCGGACAAAGTTGGAATGGTCTTGAAGGGCAATATGCAACTTGCGATCGCGGTCAGGGTCGGCTTCGACGCGAGCAACCAAGGGGCGCCCGTTGTAGTCTCGCAAAGGAGCGAGCCCCTGCGGTGCCAATTCGGCGTGAGCTTGCAGGTTCTTCAGTTGAATTCGAAAGCACTGCGCATCTTGCTCGACGGCCGTTTTCAGGAGTGCGCGCAACTTGTCAGGATCGCCGTTTGCCATTTTCCAAATGGCATCTTCAAAGATCGCGATTTTCCGATCGATATTGCCCTTGGCGCTAAGCAATTGTCCCACGTCGATCTGACCGCCAAAAACCCCGTCAACCTTCGGAATGTTATCAAAATACAAGACGCCGAGGAGCGTCACCATCGTCGGATCTCCATTCCGATCGATCAGAGGGCAGTGGAATGCGTCATTGCGATTGCCTGCATCCCACAGCTTCCTGCTGATGGGCATCATGTGGACCAACGCCGGATGCTCCCATGTGATGCGGTCGGCAGGCCAGTCCTTGCCATCGTACATGCGAACCGTGCCAGTCGGCCCGACACCCCCAACGAGTGGCGTGCCCGCGCAGCCATTCAGTACCGTTGCAACTGCGACAACCACCGGCATGCAGCGATGGCGTCTTCTCCCCCGGCATTGCATCGGTGACCAACTCACTGTCTGTAATCACGCTACGACCGGGCAGCTCCCGCGTATCCACTTAAACTACATCAGCACCCAGGGTGAAATCAACTCGGGCCTGGCGTGCCAAACTTGAAAATCAGCCATTGTGCTCCACAGGTACTGTGTACTCGTCGCAGGTCGTACCCTCGTCGTTGATGTGGGCGACCAGAACTTCTGATATCGAGGCCAACAGTGCAGCAACTGCTGGCGGCTGCTCGGTCGTGAACATCTCTTCCGTACCGGCAGAATGAAGGACCAAGCAAAGCTTGGCATCCTTGACGTAGCGGAACCCTTCGACCTTCACATGCTTACCGAACTGGGCGAACGCCAGCTCCTGTTTGTCATTGATGAGGAATAGTCCGAATACGAATTGATGTTAACATGAGTAAGATCATTCGGAACAGGTGATATTTCGGCCCCGTCGTTGGGCGCGCGATGATCAGCACCCTTTGGATCAAATATCGAAGTGAGTAGCGGGTGAAAACGTCCGTGCGTTTGCGTCCTTGCCGTCGAAGCCTCGGCAGTTGGTGAGCACGCGCGTGCCGCCGATGGTGTAGTTTTTCCTGATATGCGTGTGGCCGTGGACCCAGACGGGCACGTTACCGAGCGCGGCGATGGTGGCGTCGAGATCGCTCGCATACGCCCCGTCGAGACCGTTTCCGGCAAATGCGGGATTGATCCCTTGTCGGCTCGGCGCATGATGCGTGATGACGACCGTCGGTTTGGACGGATTGGCAGCGACGCACCGCAGTAAGGCCGACCACGACGTATTGAAGACATCGGCCGCGTCCTCCGGCCGAAATTTGGCCAACAGTGTCTGTCCGTCCGATGTGACGGACCGCTTTTTGACGAAGAAATATTCGCCCATGCGTCGGCGCACGCCGTTCATGGCTTCCGCGCTCCGTCTTTCGAAGTCCGACCAGAGCGTCGAGCCGAAGAAACGCACGCCGTCTAGGTCCACACAGTCGTCGTCGAGGACGGTGATGCCCGGCAGATGCTGCCGCAGGAGGCCGATGGTATCGTCAAACACCCCGTCATAGTGATCGTGGTTTCCGGCGACGAGCAGGACATGCG
>JANMZU010000451.1:0-2486 GCA_031383585.1 Betaproteobacteria bacterium | reverse complement strand
CTCGACTGGATCCGCGCGCAAGGTATTGACAAAAACCTGGTTGCCGTGGGGCATCGCATTGTCCAGGGCGGTCCGCAATACTACTTGCCGCAGCTAGTAACACCGCAACTGCTTGAAGAATTACACCGGCTGATCCCATTGGCGCCGACGCATTTGCCATCGGAACTTCTGTTGCTGGAAGCGTTGCAAGAACGCCTGCCAGCGCTACCGCAAATCGCCTGCTTCGACACCGCTTTCCACCATGATATGCCGCGCGTGGCACAGTTGCTGCCAATCCCGGGCAACAATGATGCCAACCTGCGCCGCTACGGATTTCATGGTCTCTCGTATGAATTTCTACTCAGCGAGTTGATCCGCACCGAAGGCGCCGATGCTGGTCATGGCCGCATCATCATGGCTCATCTTGGCAACGGCGCCAGTCTGGCCGCTGTTCGAGATGGGAAATCCATCGACACCAGCATGGGATTTACACCGGCTTCCGGCGTGATGATGGCAACGCGGTCCGGGGATATCGACCCCGGCCTCGCGAACTATATGGCGAGAACTGCAAAGCTGAAAAGCGACCAGTTCGAAACCATGGTCACAACCCAATCTGGCCTGCTCGGTGTCTCCGGCATCAGCGGCGATATGCGCGATTTGTTGCAGCAAGAAGGCAAAAACCCGCGGGCCGCCGAGGCGGTGGCCTTGTATTGCTACCAGATCAAAAAATGCCTGGGGGCGTTCACGGCGGCTCTGGGCGGCCTCGATACGCTGATTTTCTCTGGCGGCATCGGCGAAAACGCGGCACCGGTGCGTGCGCGCACTTGTGAAGGTTTGACATTTCTGGGCATCGAGCTCGACGCCGCGCGTAACGACGCCACCATCAAGGCGGCCACAGTGATTTCCACTGATGCCTCCCGGGTCAAAGTGCATGTCATACCAGCCTTCGAAGAAATCGTGATTGCCCGCGCCGTTGCCCGCGCGGTTGCCCAAATCGCCAACCAGCCTGCAGCGACAACCTGAGAACACCATGACCCTCGATGACGAAGTGCATCTGCTGCAAGACGCGTTGTTAAAGAAAATCGACGCGTATTGGCGCGCCGCAAACTACCTTTCGGTCGGGCAGATGTATCTGCGCGACAATCCGCTGCTGAAAGTGCCTCTCAAACTGGAGCATGTAAAACGGATGTTGCTCGGCCACTGGGGCACCACACCGGGCCAGAATTTTATCTACGTGCATCTCAACCGTGCGATCAAAAAATTCGATCTCGACGTGATCTACATCTCGGGCCCCGGCCACGGCGGTCCGGCTGTGGTTGCCAATACCTATCTGGAGGGCACCTACAGCGAGATTTACCCGCATATCGGCAGAAATGAAGTGGGCCTCAAGAAACTATTCACACAATTCTCCTTCCCCGGCGGCATTCCCAGTCACGCGTCGCCGGAGTGTCCGGGCTCGATACACGAAGGTGGCGAACTCGGTTATTCGCTCAGCCATGCCTTCGGTGCGGTATTTGACAATCCGGACCTGATTGCAGCCTGCGTGGTCGGCGATGGAGAAGC
Organism: Betaproteobacteria bacterium; assembly: GCA_031383585.1. Lineage (GTDB taxonomy): Bacteria > Pseudomonadota > Gammaproteobacteria > Burkholderiales > Usitatibacteraceae > UKL13-2. The sequence continues at coordinate 944 of JANMZU010000451.1, read as the reverse complement.
TGAAACCGGGCCGCTGGCAACTGCGTGGCATTCGAACAAATTTCTAAACGCCGCTACGGACGGCGCCGTGTTGCCGATACTGCACCTGAACGGCTACAAGATCGCTAACCCCACCGTGCTCGCGCGCATCACCCGCGAAGAGCTGGAGCAGTTGTTTCGCGGCTACGGCTGGACGCCGTACTTTGTCGAAGGCACCGATCCGACCCTGATGCATGCGGCGATGATGGCCGCGCTCGATACCGTGATCGCACAGATCAAGCAAATTCAGCATCACGCACGACTTGCCGGCGCTTCCGGCCCGAACGAGCGTCCGCGCTGGCCGATGATCATTCTTGATTCGCCAAAGGGCTGGACCGGACCGAAGGTGGTTGATGGTCACCAAATCGAGGGCACCTTCCGTGCACATCAGGTGCCGCTCTCCGACCCTGCCGCACATGCGGAACATTTGACGCTGCTTGAGGATTGGTTGAAGAGCTATCGCCCGGAGGAACTGTTCGATGACAGTGGCTGCCTTAAGGCAGAACTGGCCGAACTAGCGCCAAAGGGTGCAAGGCGCATGGGCGCGAATCCGCACGCCAATGGCGGAAAGCTGCTGCGCCAGCTTGCCATGCCCGATTTTCGCGGCTACGCGGCCGATGTGCCGTTTCCCGGCGTACGTGGCATCGGCGATACGCGGGTTCTCGGCCCGTTCCTGCGTGATGTGATGACGGCGAACGCGGCGCAACGCAATTTTCGGGTGTTCGGCCCAGACGAAACCATCTCAAATGGCCTGGCGGCATTGTTCGAGGTGACGGATCGCCAATGGGGTGCGCCGATCGCCGCCAACGATGAATTTCTCGCGCCCAGCGGACGTGTCATGGAAATGCTCAGCGAGCACCAATGCCAGGGCTGGCTGGAGGGCTATCTGCTTACCGGCAGACACGGGCTCTTCAATTGCTACGAGG
>JANMZU010000445.1:0-2017 GCA_031383585.1 Betaproteobacteria bacterium | reverse complement strand
GCGTCGTGAAAGGCAGCGTGGCGCGCGGAAATCTCCTGCTCCGTCGCTGCGGCCAGCCGGTGTTCCAACATGACACGCGTTCTGACCTCGTTGGCCAACGCGCGGTTGACCTCCGTCAGTTTTTCGGCCGCTTCTTGCACTTTTTCCTCAATGGCCACGCTTTTTTCAAGGACACTTTCAACAGCGGGTGGTAAGGCCGGCTCCGTGAGTTCATGCTTGAGCGTCACGTTGACCGATGACAATTCGTTCGCACTCTCCTGAACCAATAGCTCTACCTGCTCGCTTTGCGCCAATACATCGGTTAAGGACTTGGCGTGTTCAGCGTCTTTCGGCGGTTCAGTTTTAGCGTTGGGCTTCATGTGTGCGCAGTAACAAAGAGTGTAATTGCATAAGACAAACCACTATGCATTACGTTCCTTAAAACATGCGCGCAAGTCTTGCGGGTGTGCTGGAGAAACACCGATCAGTACTGTCACGTGACGTAAATGGGCGTATGTCCTACAAATGGTAGGCCTACCGTCCGATGCGACTCCTACAGGTGCCTGCGTAATCTGCATTGGTAGCGGGGCCGCGTGAAGAAAAGACTCCCGCTGTCATGCGAATACCCAATCAACGCAAGGAGACCGACCATGCTGTACTACGCCGCCGTATTTTTTATTATCGCTATCGTTGCCGGGCTCATGGGTTTTGGCGGTATTGCCGCCGGTGCCTCAAGCATCGCCCAAGTGCTGTTCTTCATTTTTGTTGTTCTGTTTCTGGTGAGCCTGATCGCAGGACTCGTCAGACGCAGAAACTAATTTTTTCATCCACCCTGACAGGAGCTCGACATGAATACCAACCCAATCAAAGCATCATCAAACGGGGCTGACAGCCTTGAGCGCGTTACCGAGAAGGCGCACAGCCTAATTGAATCTAAAGACCAGGTAGTCAGCGACTTTAAAGCGCTCCTGTCCGAAGGCGAAGCCCTGTTTAAAAGTGCAGCCGGTAGTGGAGACCATGCGCTCGCCGCTGCGCGCGACAAGTTCAAAGAGCAGTTGGAGACCGCCAAAACCCGCTATTGTGAATTGCAGGATGCCACCGTACAGCAAGCAAAGGTCGCCGCCAAAGCTACAGACGAATATGTGCACGGCAATCCGTGGACATCCATCGCCGTTGCAGGCGGTGTTGGCTTGCTCGTAGGTATGCTGATCACGAATCGTCGCGAAGGCTGATCATGCTGTCGGACACGACCGGGGCGACATTTGCGAGGGGATCCGATGGGTTCCTGACGCACATTCGCCAGCTTGGCGGCTCCGTGCTCGAGCATGTCGCAATGCGCGTCGAGTTGTTATCGATTGAAGTGCAGGAAGAAAAAGCCCGTCTGGTCAGACTCGCCATGAGCGCCGCACTCGTCAGCGCATTGCTGATGGTTAGTCTGGTGATGGTCGCGATTCTGATCCTGGCCATCTATTGGGACACCCCGAACCGTGTGCCAGCCGCGCTATCGTTGGCGGGCACGTTTGTCGTGCTAACGATTGGCGGCGGATTTTATTTGGCCGCGCAGTTGCGTCGTTCAACGACGCTGTTTGCCAGTAGCGCCGGGGAACTCAGGCGCGACGCCGCAGCGCTGGCACCCATCGTGCCCATCGCTCCAATGACAACGCAGGCGTAGTCATGCCTGCTCCGCATCGTCCGCAGTTACTTTCGCGGTTACCTTCGCAGTTATCTTTATCGCAGCGGCGCGAGGCCTTGATTGCGCGCATCCACATCGCACGCGAAGAAACAGCAGACGCCGGGCGCCTGGTCGCGCTGGATTTGCAGGCGCTGGGGCGGTCGCAGCGTTCCATCCAAAACGGATGGAAGTTGTTGAAAGCATCCGCCGTCGCCGCCGGCGTGATCTGGAGCTTCAATGCTTCTTCCAGCCTTGGTCGCGGTCGACGTTTTGTCACCATGGCCATCAGTTTGCTATCGACCATGCGTGCCTTGCGCAAGGTCGGCGGCTTGCTAGTTCAAACCACACAAACACCACAAAGACAGG
>JANMZU010000429.1:0-1693 GCA_031383585.1 Betaproteobacteria bacterium | reverse complement strand
TTTCACTTCATCGTTAACCACCGCCTCGTCATAGAGTTATCAGTAAGATTGCTCCTGTCCGCCTTCAGGAGTCCAAATGTTACAGGTCCAGAATCTTCGCAAGTCCTACGACGCCCGCCAGGTGGTCTCGGACGTTTCATTCAACGCCGAGCCCGGCCAGATCATCGGCCTGCTTGGGCCAAATGGGGCTGGCAAGACCACCACCGTTTCGATGATCTGCGGCTTGACCGCACCGGATCAGGGTATGGTGCTGCTTTCCGGACAGCGCATCGATGGCGACAGCAGTCCTGTCAAGCGCAGGGTCGGGCTGGTGCCACAGGACATTGCGCTGTTTGAAGAACTGCCAGCCATGGCCAATTTGGAAACGTTTGGCGCTCTCTATGGCTTGAAGGGCACGCTATTGCGGGAGCGCTCGATAGCAGCACTGGAGCTGGTCGGGCTTGCTGATCGGGCGCGCGACAAGCCTTCCACATTTTCTGGCGGGATGAAGCGGCGGCTGAACATTGCCTGCGCACTGGTTCACGACCCCGATATTCTATTGCTCGATGAACCGACAGTCGGCATCGACCCGCAAAGCCGCAATGCGATTTTCGACAATCTCGAAACGCTCAAAGCGCGCGGCAAAACCATGGTCTACACGACGCACTATATGGAAGAGGCTGAGCGGCTCTGTGATCGCATCGTCATCATGGACCACGGCAAGGTTATCGCCAATGACACGCTCGCCGGGCTGTATCGGCAACTACCCGTGTCGGCGATGCTTGAAGTCGAAGTGGAAGGCGACGTGGACCTCGCAAAACTGAAGGTGCAGCCGGGCATACAAACGGCGACGCTGGAAAATGGCCGCCTCAGGGTCGGTGTCGATTCCCTGGCATCCACAGCCTCAACCGTGCTGGCGTGGCTGGCCGCGAATGGCCACGGCGTGAACCACATCAGCTCGGGGCGCGCCAGTCTGGAAACGCTATTCCTCGCACTCACCGGGCGTCAACTTCGGGATTGACGAGTAACCCCCTCATCCCAACCTTCTCACAAAGGAGAAGGAGCGAAATGCGGCGCGCACGTGCGCGCGCCGAGACAAAAGGACGGATATGAACGACTTCATGAACGCATTAATTGCACTGGTCAGAAAAGACCTCGTTCTCTATTTCTCAAACAAGCGTGCACTCATCATCACGCTCGCTGCGCCGATCGCTATCGCAGCGTTTTTCGGTTCGCTGTTCAGCAATAGTGACAAGAAACCGACCCGCGTTCCGGTCGCTATTGTCGATATGGACAAAAGCGCGATCAGCAAACAGATCATCGTTGGCATGAAAAGCGACAGTGCACTGAATGTGAGTGAGGTCGACGAAACTGAAGCGCTGGCACAGGTAAAGAAGGGCACGGTTCGCGCGGCAGTTGTGTTGCCGGCAAAATTTGGCGAGCAAAGCAGCCGAGCGATTTTCGGCGGCAATAGCAAACCTGAGGTGAAAATCCACTACGACCCTTCGCAGTCGATGGCATTGGCGATGGTGCGCGGCATGATGTCGCAGCATGTAATTAAGGCGGTGACCCAGTCGATGATGGGCGGTGGCGGCAGCAAGCTTATTGCGGAGGCACGATCTGATGTTGCGGCGTCGAAGGATATCGAAGCCGATGCGCGTAAGGATTTGCTGACCATGTTTGAAAGCGTCGAACGCGTGCAGAAACGCAACGA
>JANMZU010000387.1:0-9049 GCA_031383585.1 Betaproteobacteria bacterium | reverse complement strand
CAATGCTGTCGAGTGGGCATCATTTTTTCGACAGCGATTCCTGTTCCATTAACAGGTACGTGCCATAGGCATTGACGCGATTGGCCGCTTCGAATGCAGGCAGCTTGGCGAAGCGGCTCCAGTCCGTCCTGGCATAGGCCTCATCGAACGAAACAAAGTCCTCAACTGCCTTGCCCATCGCTTGACGCAGATGGGTTAAGTAGTCGCGCGTTAGAGACAAGTCAGCGGCTGGATTGCGCGATGGCACGCCGTGCCCGGTAACCATGATCGCGGGCTTGAGTTCCAGTAATCTGGAAAAGGTCGACAGCCAGCGTTTGCTGTCGGCTTCGCCCACAAACGGAATGCGACCCGTGAACAAAATGTCGCCGGTGAAGATAACGCCCGTCTTGCCGACGATGATGATGACATCTTCGGGAGAATGCGCCGGTCCGAGATGGATGATCTCAAAGCGCATCCCGCCTAGCGTAAATGAACGATCGCCATTCAGCCACACATCAGCAGGAACCAAGCTTGTGGCCGCGTCCACCCACGGGGCCAGATCTTGGCGCCGTTGTAGCAGCCGGGCGGCACCTTCACTGCCTTCCAGGTATTCGCGCGCAAGCCGATGCGCCCAAATTTCTGCGCCGGCTTTTTTGAAGGCTTGCAGGCCATAAAAATGGTCAGCGTGGTAATGAGTGATGATGACTTTGCGTATCGGCTTGTCCGTGACCTTGCGAATCGCGGCGACCATCGCTTCACCAAGTGCAGGTGTGCCGAGCGCGTCGATCACCACGACGCCTTCGCTGGTGACCACAAAGCCCGCATTGGAATTGAAGCCGCGGTTTTCTTGCGATGCGACGCCTGCTTTTCCCTGAACTAGATAGACGTTGGGCGCCACCAGTTGCGGCACTAGCGGATCGCTATCTGCTGCGAAAGTGGCACCAGAATTAATGAGCACTGCGAGCAGCAGCTGTCGCGCAATCAAAAAGGCACGACGACTCCTCATGCGATACCCGCGTTACCCTTCATGCCAATCAAGGTTGGCAGATTGAGCTTTTTGGCCCGTATGGTTTTCTTGTCTCGCAAATAGGTCGCCATGACATCCCAGATCGGCTCGCCAGTCGCGCCTTCTGCCACCGGTGCCCAGCCAGCGACTTTGTATTTCCGGCTTGCATCGAGAGCCTTGCCGTTGAGCATCATGCTGCTAATGCGGCCGCCCATTTTGGCGTTGGGATCGCAGGTGTAATTCAGACCACCGACACGCACCATGTCGCCGCCCTGCTGGTAATAGGGATCGGGATTGAACAGGTTGTCCGCCACGTCTTCGAGAATGGTCTTGATGGTCTCTCCGGACACTTCGTTCACGGTCGTGTAGGGATATGTGATCGCCGTTTGATCCATCAAATGCTCCATGGTGATGGCCTGGCCGGGCAAGAGTGACGTGCCCCAGCGGAAGCCGGGCGAGAACGCTATCTCGGCACCCTTCACCTCCATCAGCCCGTCAAGGATCAGTTGATCGAAGGTACCGTTAAAGTTGCCGCGCCGGTAAAGCAGCCCTTCTGTCACGGCGAGCTTTTCGGCAAGCTTCGATTCATAGGGGGCACGTATTTTTGCGATCAGAGTCGCCATGCGCTTGTCTGCGGGGAGCAGGTTGGCAAAGATCGGCATGAGGCGATACTTGAAGTCGGTAATTTTGCCGTTCGCGACATTGAAATCGAGCACCCCGAGAAATTTGCCGTTGGAGCCGGCATTGGTCACCAGCGTCTGACCCGTGCGGTTCTTGACAATCACCGGCGCCGGCACGCCATCGTGAGTGTGGCCGCCAAGAATCGCATCAATACCCGTCACCCGCGAAGCGAGCTTGAGATCAACATCCATGCCATTGTGTGAGAGCAGAACAACGACGGCAGCTCCCTTGGCGCGCACTTCATCAACGGTCTTTTGCATCTCGGCTTCTTTGATACCGAAGCTCCATTCCGGGGTGAAGTAACGCGGATTGGCGATGGGCGTGTAGGGAAACGCCTGACCGATGATGGCCACTTGTACGCCATTCATCTCCTTCATCACATATGGTGGGAACACCGGGTCGTTGAAATCCGTGGTTTGAATGTTTTGAGCGATGAAATCAATCTTTCCCTTGAAGTCTTTTTCGACAACTTCCTTGACCCGTTTATCGCCGAGGGTGAATTCCCAGTGTCCGGTCATGATGTTTACACCCAGTTCGAGCGCAGCATCGACCATATCCTGCCCTTTGGTCCATAGAGCGGTACCTGATCCCTGCCAAGTGTCACCACCGTCCAGCAGCAATGCGCCTGGACGCCCGACTTTGAGTTGCTTGACCAGGGTCGCCAAGTGGGCAAACCCACCCACTTTGCCGTACTTGCTGGCCGCCTTATCGAAATCGAGGTGCGTAAACGCATGCGCTTCTGCGCTGCCGGGTTTGATGCCGAAATACTTCAACAGCTTTTCCCCGACAAGATGCGGAGGCTGACCGATCGACGCACCAATGCCGATATTGACATTAGGCTCGCGGAAAAAAATCGGCTGCAGCTGCGCATGGCAATCGGTCATGTGCAGAAAATGCACATTGCCAAAGCGTGGCAGATCATAGGCCTTGCCCGGCTTGCCATCGGACGCAAGCGCATCAAGATGATCAAGCCCGAAGCCGCTCGCACTGGCAACGGCGAGTAGATGCAGGAATTCTCTACGGCTGATACTGGACATATTGAACCTTCCCTTTAGAACTCGATGTCGTCGGCAATTGCCTTGATGCCGGCATTGGCGCAGGCATCGTCTGCCTCACCGCCCGGCGCGCCGGAAACACCAATCGCGCCAAGAAAATCTCCGCCCCCGTTGATAGGTAGACCGCCGCCGATGGCAGCCACGCGCGGTATTTGACGAATGCCACTCATCGACTTCCCTGCCTGGGTTTCGACCGCGAGTGTACTGGTCGCCTGCTTGAAACTTGCCGCTGTCCACGCCTTGGCGATTGCTGTGTCCGGCGTATGCGGCCCGGCATAGCGGTCACGCAAAACTACTTGCACCACACCAGCGCGATCAACGACAGCCACCGCCGTTTGGAAACCGTCGTTGCGGCATTTGACCAGTGCGGCTTGAGCCGCTTTCATTGCCGTTTCGGTAGTTAGCATTTTGACCGTGAATGTCGGTGCGTCCGCAGCCGAGACAAGCGTACTGGTGAAGGTTAGCAGCGACCATACAATTGAAACAGCCAAGTTTGCGAACGTGCTCTTCATTAGCTTCACCTTATGGTTGTCGAGACAAAAAAGCCCGGGCGCGCCGGGCTTGGTGTGGCTTACTGGTTAACTGGCGAATTCGGATCTAGCAACAATGCCGTCACGTGCTTGATCTGCTCTTCGGTCAAGATACCGCTATGTCCGAAGCGCGGCATACTGGAGCAAGCAGCGAAAGCCTCGGCGTTGTAAATCTTGCCATAGGTGTATTTTTGTATGGCATCCGAAGCACCGCGAAGCTTGCCAAAGTTGTAGAGGCTGGGGCCAATATTGCCGTAGGATATTTCCTGCTTGGTCAGTTGGTGACAGGCGTAGCAATTGCCGCCCGCCGGTTGCGCCGGGTTGTCCGTGAACTGTTTACCGACGCCTGACTGCGCAATCTTCTCGCCTTCTTTCCAGTCGCCGAGCATTTTTCCGTCTGACGGATACTTAATCAGCTTCGTATTCAGCACCACGATTTTCTTGGCGACTGCCGCCGGTCGCTGCAAGGGATATTGGGAACAGAGGCGCTGCGTCTCGTCTTGGTCGAGGCGATCCACCTTTGCCTGCCCGCGATCCTTGAACGATGCCTTCATGACGAGTTCCGCCGATGTCGGTTTCGTGGAGTCTGTAGCCTGGCTGAGGGAGGATGCTGTCGCGAGCGCGGCGATGAGCGGCAAAACGAAATCAATTTTTCTCATGTCCATCTCCTAGCGCTTGATCGAAGGTGCTGTCAGTACACCACCGTTGGCATTTCTGGCCAGGTAGGCCGTCAGCGCAATCGAACCCTGCGAGGTGAACTCTAGCTCGGGAAAGCGCTGCTGGCGAAAGCAGTCGAATAGACGCCATTGGAACGAGCGCACCTCTCCCTGTGAAACACGATAGGCAGGCCAAGACGTGTATGCCCGTTGCGCTGGCTCTTTCTTCGTCAGGTTTGGCAAATCCTGCAGCCGGATTCGCTGGTTGTCGGCGCCGTGGCAAGTTACGCAGCCAAAATCATGCGGCCCACCGCGATGAAAGAACATTGCCTTGCCAATCTCGTATGCTTCTTTCTCTTTCGGGTGGTCGCCGGGTACGTTCATTTTCATGCCCCGTGCAGCCGTCGTTACATATGCAACTAGTGCTTCAATATCGGACTTACGTTCGGGACTGCCAAACGGGTTCTTCCTGGCGTCGTCATAGCGATAGCCTTGCAACATCACCATGCAAGTCACGAGTCTCGATTCGAGGTCTTCTACTTTGTCCGTGTCGGCAAAATACTTTGGGAGCACTGCATAAGCACCTTTGATATTGCCCGGCCCCAGGCCGATGTCACACTGCTCGAGCGATACCTTGTTTGGCCCGCGCTTTTGCTTCCAGATGTCTTCGCCGCGCGCCTCCCACAACTCCGCAGGATTGCCATCGCCCAACGCTTGCCGATACTTCTCAATCTCTTTGATGGTGGCGTCGCCACTGGTGCCTTGTGCCGACGATGTCGATGCAACCAGTGTGCCTGTCAATGCCGCCGCGACCACAGTAATTGCGACTGCTGCTCGTTTGAAATACTGCATTTCAATCCTCCGGGATTTTGATCGTGATTGGTTTTCACTGCGGCCGCATCTTTGTGCGACTGAGGTGATCTACGGCGTACTACGGTTTCAGATACGCAAAGCCTTCCCTGGCTTGCAAGCGGCCGATTTCGACGACGCCCGAGGGCACCAGCTTCGTCTGCGGCAGTAGCTTTTTCGGGTCGATCTTGTTTGACTTCAGCGTAATTTCACAAACGCGGAATTCAACCCCGCGCGCAGCCAACTCTTCAACAGGAATATTGAAGGGATTACCGGTTGCATTGGCAGCCCCGTCAATCAGGAATTGAACGCCTTGCGCGTGCGCAACGACCACGATTTTCGTGGTGGGGTCAACGTCGAGATGATTTTTGATGTTGCGAAGGCCTTTGGTTGCCTGCTCGAAACCGGCGTCAAGGTGATAGATGATTTTGATCGGCTCGTCCTTGCCAGCAGCATAGGCCAATGAAAATGCAGTTGCTGCAAGGGCGGCAATCAGTAGTCGCACAGTGGTCGAAAACAGGCTCATGCTGGCCTCCGCTCAGGAAATCGTGGCTTCGTCGGATCGCTTGTCACCTTTGTTGTCTGTCCAGGTAACAGTGATTTTTTCCCCAACTTTTCCACCCGAAAAACGAAATTCGAGAAACGGATTTTTGGAAACGGCGGGGCCCCATTGGGCCGACAGCACGGTCTTGCCGTTATGCGTAGCGGTCACGCTCTGAATGAACCACGCCGGGATGTTCTTTCCAGCGGAGTCCTTGCGCTGGCCGGTCTCCATTTCATGCGCCATCAATACCTTGACTACTACCTTATCGCCCGTCATAGCGGCGCGAATTTTCATCGGATCTGCCATTTGAATCTCCTAAATCTTTTTATAAACTCTGTGTCGACGTGCCGAGTTCAGCAGGCCGTTTATTAATCTGCGGATTTGCCCTGCCATCGCTATTCCGCTGCGGTACTTTCCTTGGTCGCCATATTGCAGTCACCCAGCCATTCGCCCTTTAGGGCGAATGCCGTTCGTGGCGCGAAGGATGTGCGCAGGCACATCCTTCGAAACCCGCCACTCACCCACCGCAGCCGCCAAGTGTTACTTTGATCTCTTTCGTGGCGAAAAAATACTTGCCTTCCGCTTTGACCAAGGCAAAGACATTCGACGTCTGGCCCATTTTTACGCGGGTCGAGACGAATGGCTCGGTGCCGCCGGGAATGTCAAACGCGGCGGATAGCGCATTTGGATTTTTTTCGACCAAAATCGAAATCGATTCGGTCTTGCCCAGTCTGCTCGTCACGGATACCGGCACCACAGCGCCGTTCTCGGCGATATCAGGTGACGTGATCGTGATTTCTTTACTCTCAACCGCTGCAGCACCACCGAGTGCTTTAACCGTGTCCTGCAGGGTTTTGGTGTCAAAGGCGGCCTTGTTCCATTCTTGCGAGTGGGCGATACCGGGCTTCAAAATACCTACGGTAGTCGCTAGTGCCATCACCGTCATACCGCCGGATGCCTGGAGCAGATTTCTGCGTGATTCATTCATGTTTTTCTCCTGAAATTCATAGACTTGTTAGCGTTATTTCAATGCGAACTATACCGTAGTTACTCTACTTACTAGGGGCCCCGGCAAGCACCCATTTCGTCAATGCGCGTAGGTCTTCCCCGCGCAATGCATGTGGCGGCATTGGCACTGCTCCCCAAACGCCACTTCCACCAATTCTAATTTTCTCCGCCAATCTTGCCTCTGCGACGCTATCGGACTTGTATTTCGCGGCGATCTCGAGAAAGCTTGGGCCGACGAGTTTTTTGTCAACATGGTGACAAGCCATACAATTGCTCTTGCGGGCAAGATCAGATGTGGCCGCATTTGACGATTTGGCAGTGGCGCTGACCCCGACATTGGCAACCTGACTAATCTCGGATGGCTTGGTTGCGCTGGCTGGGTCGATGAAGCGTGCCGACCCAACTCCACGTTGCTGTTCAGCCAAATTGCCGTGTGTGCCGCGCGCAGAGTCCGGGAGGGCAGAGGCCAAACCCTTCTCAATCACGCAGTCCTTCATGCACGCAATGTTTTGCACGTCACCCTTGCCATTGATATTCCATAGCCGGTCATACTTGATTTTGCCATTTCGGTTTGGCAATCTCTCTTGGACTGCGCGCATGTTAGCGTCCGACAGGACGTAATCAGCGGGAATAATATCGCCAAGATTGAGCAGGTAGGCTAACGTTGCATAGACCTCATCTGTCGACAGGGACTTGGGTGCATTCCATGGCATTGCCCGATTGATGTAGTCCCATAACGTTGAAATGGATGACACCTTCATCAACGTTGAGCGCGCAACCGGCTCTTGCAACGCCTTCACGCGTCCAGTCTTGATGTCTTCTGCCGTGGTACCGCCAACCAGCGGGCTGAACACTTCATTTGATTCGCCAAATGTACCGTGGCAGGACGCGCATTTGGCTTCCCAAATTTCCTGTCCCTTTGCTACTGATCCACTCCCTGTCGGCAGGCCGGTCAAGTCGGGACGCACGTCGATGTCCCAAGCCTTTACTTCGGCAATTGTCGCTGCGCGCCCTACCCCAGGATACTTTACCTCCGCGCGAAGAATTGCTGCCGATGCCGCCGCCGCGAGCACCATCAATATTGACGCCAGCCTAGTAAACCTGGACATTGCTCACCTCACCAGATCCGGCGATCTTCCAGGATTGAATTGCGTTGTTGTGATAAATGGAGCGCGCACCGCGCACGGCACGCAATTGATTTATTTTAGGCTGCACGTAGCCGGTCTCATCTATCGCGCGGCTTTGTAGAATGGCATCACCACCGCTCCACGTCCAGCCAACGTTGAACCGCGTCAGGCTCTTTGACTGAATGGGACTTTCAAGACGCGCGCTCTGCCAGTTACGGCCACCATCAAAACTGACGTCCACACGTTTGATACGGCCACGGCCGGACCAGGCCAAGCCGGTAACGTTATGGAACCCTTTGTCTAGCAAAGTCTGTCCGCCTGACGGCGACGTGATGACCGACTTGCATTCCTGAATGGATGTGTATTGACGATGGCGCCCATCCGGCATCAAGTCAATGTAATGTATTACCTCATCTTTAGTTCCGAATGGTTGGTCACCCACCTCGATTCGGCGTAGCCATTTCACCCAGGAAACACCCTGAATGCCAGGCGCGACCATCCTCAATGGGTAGCCATTCTCAGGACGCAGCATTTCGCCATTCATGGCATAGGCCACCATGCAATCGTCAAGTGCACGATCCATCGCGATCGTGCGCGTCATGGATGATCCGTCGGCACCTTCAGCCAGGATGAACTTGCCATTCCTCCGGTCGTAGCCGGCCATATCGAGCAAGGTGGAAAGCAGCACCCCGGTAAACTCGCAGCAACTGAGCATGCCGTGGGTGTATTGAACGGTAGGAACAGCAACATTTCCCCACTCCATACCCGTATTGGCGCCGCACTCAATGAAATGAATGCGCGAAACGGCAGGTAGCCGCATCAAGTCATCCATCGTAAATACGAGTGGCGTTTTCACCAGACCGTTAATCATCAAACGATGCTTGGAGGGGTCAATGTCCCACCAGCCCTGATGATGTCGCTCAAAATGCAGCCCGTTTGGAGTGATGATGCCAAACATGCCCTGTAGAGGTGCGAACGAAACGGACGCGGCAGACACTCGCGTCAAGCCGGGGCTTTCGCGGCGCTGCAGGTTGCGTTCGTATTGCGAGGGCTGACCGTAGCCCGTCTCGGCTACGGGTTTGCCGAGCCCCTTGGTATGAGCGGGCAACTCTAGAATGTTCGGGTCGCCCTGAAATTGCGCACGGGCCGGGGCCGATGAGGCTGCAGCGGCACTGCCCGCGACAAGCGTAAATGCATTGCTCAAAAAGTTACGGCGCCCAGCCGTGACGTCTGAAATTTGCTCGGGCGTCAAAAAGCCTTCAGGAGCCTTCCTGATTCGCGGCGCTGTCACGGAGTCTGCTTCATTTTTTGCCACAACGCTCTCCTCGGCCCATGTCCAGCCGAGCGCACCCGGCTACATTAGGAGATTATTATATAAGCGTTTTCTAATGTACAAAAATGACTGCCGTCAATCATTTTCCGGCTCCAACCTGAGGCAAAAGATGACTCTGACTACAGAGCTGTGTGAGTGGCTGTCACTTTCCGCGTAAATCTGGCGGCATAAAAAGCCAAAAGCCCAACACACGGATGAGTTGGGCTTTTGGTTTGTATGGGTCTTGGCGATGACCTACTTTCGCACGGGTATGACCGCACTATCATCGGCGCAACGTCGTT
>JANMZU010000313.1:0-7921 GCA_031383585.1 Betaproteobacteria bacterium | reverse complement strand
GCGGATGGTTTCGGCATGCGAGGCAGCGGATTATTTGTCCTGAACCCGCCCTGGACACTACACAAGACTCTGCAGGAAGTGTTGCCATATCTGGTCAAGGCGCTGGGTCGTGATGCAGCCGCACAATTTGCTCTAGAACGTAGCGGGGCCTAGTTCCGCGCAGATACGATGTTTCAGTGTTTTGTGCGTTTGTTCTGTAGCCATTGTGACTTTGCAGAAACGGAAAATTACCGTCGACGCACATTGTGGTGTTAGGATCACGCGTAATGCTCTGCCAGCAGAAAATAGCAAAAAATAGTGATCTGACGAGGCGAGTCTTGTGAGCCAAACGTTGACTGTCAATCAAGCTTCCATGAACAAAATTACGCTATGTGCCCTGGGGTACCATTTAGACGAAGTCATTGAATCGCTGGCCTGGGCGTTACGAAAGCTGGGATACGAAGTGTCTACGCCGCCATTGGGGGCCTACGATCCCGCTGAACTGAACATTCTTTTTTCTGCGTTTGAGCTCAATCCGGAGGAGCTTCCAACAGAGACGACGCGTTTCATTAATTACAATTTCGAGCAAATTGGGGGCGCGCAGCGATCTCCGATTGGTGCCGTGAATTTTTCCCTTATGCGCAATATGCCGAACTGGGACTACTCACGCGCTAATATCAGAGCGCTCAATCAGTCTGGTGTATGTGATGTTGCATTGGTTCCGATTGGATACGCTCCTGGCCTCGAGCGTATCCGCCACCTCGAAAAGGACATTGACGTATTGTTCTATGGATCGGTCAATGAGCGGCGTACGCGCACGCTGGAAGCAATTCGGCGCAAAGGCTTGAACGTAGTGTGGGACGACCCTTGGGAGCTGTCACGCGAAATGCGCGACGACCGCATTTCCCGGGCAAAAGTCGTGATCAATCTCGCGTTCTATGACGGCATCCACATTTTCGAAGAAGTCCGCGTAAGTTACTTGCTGGCAAATCGAGTATGCGTCTTGTCTGAATTGACGGAGCTGACCCAGATCGAAGACGACATGCGGCAGTGTGTTGACGGCGCGTCGCTTGATTTGCTGCCTGATCTTTGTGTGCAGTATTGCGCCGATCCAGAAAGGAGGCGCGTCCTGGCTGATCGCGGTTACGAGATTCTAAGAGCCCGTGATTGGTTGTCGCCCTTGAAGAGCGTGCTCGAAAATTATTTTGAGCGGCGGTCGACTGGGTCAAAGGCCATCAAGTACGATGTTGATGCACCACCGCGCATCAATATTGGATCAGGGCGAAGTTGGCGCCATGATTTCCTCAACATTGATTTGAATGCTGACCGCGGTGCCGACGTGATATTCGATCTGAGTGCGCCGTTCGAGTACGACAAATGGATTCACACATGGAGATTCGGAAAGCTAAAGCTGCCGCGGGCAGGATTCGACTTTATCCTGGCCGAACATGTGCTTGAACACGTTGGAGATCTGGTCCAATGCATGACAACCTGTCTCGACTGGTTGCGCGTCGGAGGAACTTTGGAAATCGAGGTCCCATATGACCTGTCCTATGGCGCCTGGCAGGATCCCACACATGTTAGAGCCTTTAACGAACGGTCATGGGCTTACTACACGGACTGGTGTTGGTACATTGGTTGGCGCGAGTACCGGTTCGACTTGGTCTCGCAAGTTCATATCCTGAGTGAAGTGGGGCAGGCGTTAGCTGACGCGGGTATCGAAACTGACGTAGTAATCCGGACGCCGCGGGCGGTAGATGCGCTGCGAGCTAAGCTTGTCAAGCGTCAGCTAACGGACGCGGAGAAGATAGACCACAGGCAATACTTCCGCAACGTGTCGTAGGGCCCGCTCGGGCGGAGACGATTGCGTCGAAATTCGCTTTGCGAACATCCCAATATCGATTTACTGCAGGCGCAGTTTTGCTGGTGACGTATAGGGACATGCGGGATGCGAAATGAATTGGCTGCTCTTGCAAACCAAAAGAACGGTCAAAGTGACTTTCTTGCGACCCCTTTATAGTCAAATATATGCGCAACACAGAAGTAGCTTTTAGGCCACTTAGAAAGCGACCTCCTTCATCACGGTCACGCACTGGGCGGCGCCAACGGGGATCGTAGTAAGGGTCATGTTTGGCGCAACGTCATATGTAATTGCACCAAAGGACTTGCCACCAATTTGCGGCGCGAATTCAGCCATTTGCAATCGAACGCTTTCGCAGTGTTGGTCGTGGTACAGGGTCTGCTCATACATTACGCTGCATCGGGTGGGCTTTACATCATGCGGCGATACAACAATATTCGTGAACGCTCGTGCAACGCGCCCCTGAGCGTCAATCTTTCGTGAGTCTACGAGGGCGGAAAAAGGCCGTTTACCAGCATCACGCTCCGCGAAAAATGCGCGAATCGTGTATTCAGTGTCACGAAACAAGTTCTGATCGAGTGAGGCCAGCTCGGCGGCGCAAGCTAAATACCCGCTGCCTTTCGCAAATGCCGCCAGCCCTTCCTTGGATTGAAGCTGCTTTACCATGGCAACAGGCGCGCTGGATGCTGCCGTAACTTGCGCCTGCACAAGACCACCTAACTGAAACAGTAGCGCGATCGTAGACAAAATCGTCAGCCTCAACGCGTTCACTGCAGCCTGTGTGGTTTTCATGTTGACTCCGTGAATTGTCCCTGGACGACACCCGCTCGCCCAAAGCATTTAAACAAATCATTTAAACAAATTCCTACTTCCAGTTTGCGCGTGCGTCGAATTGAAATCGCTGTATTCGCTGCGTTTCGTCGTTTGGTCGTGCAAACGAGAAGCGGACCAAACCAATTGGAACAGGTATGGAAACCCCCAAGCCAACGGAGTTTGCGCTAACGCCGGCAACGGTGCTGTTTTCTGCCTCGTGAAATCGCCCGTGATCGGCGAACACAGATACGATGATGGGAGTGGGGCCAATGTCGAAAGCATGCCAAAGAGCCTCGAGGGTCCCCGTGACTTTTCGGTTCGCGCCCATAATCGCTCCGCTAGCATCGGCCGGGCCCAACGAACCCGATTCAAAGCCGCGTACAGAACCGACGCCGCCACCAAAGTACCGTTTCGTTATCGGGCTGAGGTGACCGCCAAAACTACTCAAATATCCGAGTGAGACTGAAAAGCCCGCAGAAAGACGGCGCGACAGAGCCCAGTATGACTCATGCGAGAAATCGAACTTGGTGTACCGATTGCTACCAGTCAGCACTCCCCACTCCAGTGCTGCAGAATCATAATGCCCATTCGGCAACACTTCGTTGCTCTGGCGTCTGTCGTGTAGCCAGTAGGCAAGCAGTGGCGCAACGCGGACAGTGCGGCCTTCCCGTTTAATGTAGTCGGTAATGTATGGTGCCTGGCCAGGCTCAGAATCCAGGCGCAGGGCTTCCAGAGCCCAACCAGCTCCAAATAGTCCGAAGTCGGTCTGGCGGCCGAACAAATTGCGATAGCTCGCTGTGGAAGACCGGAGGGTTTTTTCCGAGGTGATGAATTGCTGAATATCAGCCAAACGCAATTCGTGCGAAACAAAACTAAATCCAAGAACTTGCGTCGGGCGTGCATATTTTGCGACAAATTCCTTGCGCAAATTGCTAAATCGCTGATTCAGTTCAAGCTGGTCTCCGGCTACAAACCAGTGACTGTGTATTAATCGTCCAACTAGCGCCGCTTCATTTCCCGGTTCCGTTGACAACTCAAGTGATAGCGTCAAAGTAATTTCGCGCTCTCCATTGTTTGCAATCGGTGGGCTCGCTATCGGTTGCTCCTGACTCGCTGCAGCCGCACAATAAACAAGAATCGCAGGCAAAAAGGCGATGCTGGTCAGCCCCAACAGACGATCAAACATGTGGTGTTTCATTCTCGTAGCCATTAGTCGGAAAACAATGATTCAAGTAAATCGGAATGCTCTTGCTGTAGTCTCGGATTGTCCGGGTTTACGGACCAAAGCAGTTCACGGCTATTGTCTTGGTACTCGCGGAAGTTCTCGTCGTGTGTATGCCAGGCACGCATCAATGCATCGGCACCGGATTGCACGTCAAAGGGTTCGTAGTAATAGCCGACTTCTTTCAGAAATTCTGAGTTGTGAATAAGTGGGTAGCCGCCGTACAAAGCATCGTAATACAGATAGTTGAGACCATTTTCCCAATGGTGTACAACGACGGTGTCGACAAACTGGCCCAGGAGTTCGTAAACCGGATGCCGGGTCTCCGCAGTAACGCGGTTCTCCTTCAGTAAGTCGAGGGATCCAAAAAATTCTGAAAAGTGGCTGTTTTCTTTGAGGTGTACTGTATTTGCCGCGTACACATGACTGACTGCATCATGCTCTCTGCGAAACAACGCTTCACACACCAATACGGGGAAATGAAACGTCTTCACGACGTTAACGTTGGGCTCGAAAATCCCAACTGAACAACCCTTATTCAGGCGCCGTTTGTAGTAGAAGTTATGCTTAATGCGACTGATGCCGTGTCGGAGGATGATCGGGTCCCAGATTTGGCTAATGCAATACGTATTTCGTGATTTGGTATATTTGGCGTAAGAGTGGTTTGTATGCCAATGCTGCCGCGTAATCCACACCGCGTCGAACGTGAATGTCGGCAGGATTTCTGCCCTGTCTTGCAGCCCGCTGGCAATTGCTTCGAGGTTCATTACAAAACTGTTGCCCGCAACGTAAGATACAATTTTTCCACCGCGCTTTTGGAATGCTTCCACCGCTTCACCCGGAATGCGCATTCCCACTTCTATAATGATATCCAGTTGTTCAACGGCTGCGCCTAGCCCCATTTGCTTGAAGCCAAAGGTTTCGCTAGGTTGGTGCGTTCGCGCGTCGTCCGGGATCGGCACAACGAACACTTCGGCAACAGTTCGTATACGCTGAAGCAACAGGGCCAGAAACACCAGGTTTTGTGTCATCCCGTTGTTCCAGAACGAGCCGACAACGTCCTCCTGTACCGCGACAGCCGAAAGTCCGATTTTGAAACCCATGGATGAAAATTGCCTTCTAGAACTCAAATGAGCGCTGCTAGCAGCCGCTCGTGCGCTGCAATGCTGGATGGCGCTACAGCGCTGACGCGCTCTAGCAGCCGCGCGCAGTCTTGTTTGTATTTTTCGAGGTTACGGTCATGTTCGGTCAGAGCGCGCAGCAAGGCGTCTGCCCCAGAGTCAGCGTCGAAGCTCTCGTAATAGTAGCCAAACTCGGCAATAAACTCAGAGTTATGGATCAGCGGATATCCACCATACAGCACGTCGTAATAGAGATAGTTCAGTCCGTTTTCCCAGTGATGGGTAACGACAGCGTCCGCATGGTGGGCCATGAAGTCCGCTGTTACAAATCTGGGTTCAACAGTGGCAATCTTGTCTTTCACGCACTGCAGTCGGCCTGCAAAACTATTGAAATGAGCGTTTTGCATGAGTTGCACCGCATTCGTGATGTAGATGGCCTCGAAAAGCTCAGGCCTTCGTTGATACGCGGCCTCGCACACGAGCATTGGCATGTGGCTCGTTTTCATGACGGTGATATTGGGGTCCAGAATCCCGACGCGCTTTTTTGGGCGGCCAGGCTGGTAACCGAAAGGCGCGCTTAATGCGTGCATCCTGGATTCCAGAAATAGTGGCTGCCAGATTTGTTGAACTTCAAATACAGGACAGCGGTAAATTGTTTCGCAATAGGACTTATAAGTGTGAATGTGCTGTGGCGTCATCCAGATGGCGTCATAAAACGCGCGGTCAAAATAGCGCTCAGCATCCGCGCGCGGCGGCTGCGCAATGATTGCCTCCATCGAGATGATGATGCCATTGCCGCCTTTGTACGCGATAATTTTGGTGCCTGCACGCCTGAGTGATTCAACAGTCGGCGCATCCAGCGCGGATCCAAGCGCAATCACGAAATCCAACTTTTCCACGACATCACGCGTGCGCACGATGTCGTTGCGCTCTATCGGGATTCCATCGGGAATGATTGGGATATCGCCATCACCGTGATTCAGCAGGTAAACACGTCTGCAATCCGGTGCAGCGCGAAACAAGTTATAGAGAAACACTACGTTTTGCCGAAGGCCATTCTCAAAGAGGCCCATGTCGCCATTCGCGTGTACCCAAATAGAAATGCCGATGCTGTAGTTTTTCATCTTCCGTGTTGCGGCTGTCCGTGTTCAGCGGCTGGAGGTTCTTGCTTGTTATGCCCATCGAGAACTGTCGACGGGTTGGCCGCTACTGTTTATTTCGGTAAGGGCTTCTCGCGAGTATTCACATTTTCTATCGCAGGCGTGTCTTTTGTGGTGACAACAGGTGGCAACGAAGCAGCATTCGCGACGGCGCCAGCAGCGGCGCCAAGCTTTATCTTGAAGCCGATTCCCAGCCGCACAACGCCCAATCCACCGCCTGCATAACTCGCGCCTGCGCTGAGCACAACACCTGAGGGTGTCGTGTAGGAAATACTGGTCGCGACCGCGCCTTGTCCGCGGAAACCAGCGACGCCGACGTCAATCCCCATTTCACCCGGCGCGCTACCTCCAACACCGACAGCACCCATGGCTGCCACAGCGGCAATACCGCGCCTACTTTCACCGCGCAACTTATCAACGTCGTTGGACAAATTGGACAAACCGCTATTAAGGTCGGATATTGACCCTGCCATCTGCGTCAACGAAGACGATACTGCATTCATCGAACTGTCGAGCTTGGCTAAAGAGGCGTCGTGTTTGATGAGTGACGAGTTAACTGCGGTCGACTGCTCGGACTGCGTCCGGCCCAGATTTGTGATTGCAGTATCCAGGCTAGAAATAGCGGACGAGTTACCCGCTGTTGCAGTCGTTAGCGAAGCGCTGACGTTTGTTAAGGTCGCGCTAATACCGGTTACCGATGTGGCGAGTACACCCAGGCTTGTGCTGACATTTCCGAGACTTGCCCTGACGTTGCCCACATCGGCGTTGGTTGCCGCGAGTGTCGTGCTGAGAGTATTGAGGCTTGACGAGTTGGCGCTCAGTGACGTTGAAAGTGCGGTAGTTGAAGTACTTACGCCACCTAACGTTGAACTTAGTCCGGCCACAGAAGCGCTCACGTTTCCTAGGCTGGCGCTTAAACCGGTAACCGAGGTGCCCAAGCCGGTCAGGCTGGTGCTGACGTTAACTACCGACGAACTGACATTAATGACCGTCGTATTAATAATCAGGACAGAAGTGCTCAAATTACCAAGACTGGAACTGAGGCCGATTTGGCTGCTGCTGATATTGCCGAGGCTCGAGCTAATCGCAGTCTGACTCGCGCTGACCGATGCAACGCTCGAACTAACATTGCCCAGGCTGGAGCTCATAGCAATTTGACTTGCACTCACAGCGCCGAGACTGCTGCTTATTGCGGTCTGGCTAGTACTTACCACGTCGACGGTTGATGACGTTGTACTAAGGGCGCTACTCACGGCAATCAGGCTGGTACTGACGAGGGCGACCGTCGAGGTCGTGGTGCTGAGCGCGTTGCTGACTGTATTCAGGCTGGTGCTCACGACAGCGACGGTGGCCGTGGTGTTACTAAGTGCGCTGCTGACGGTATTGAGGCTAATGCTGACCACTGCCACCGTCGAGGTCGTCGAGCTGAGTGCGGCACTCACCGTATTCAAGCTTGTACTCACGACGGCCACGGTAGAAGTCGTCGTACTGAGTGCCGTGCTGACGGTATTCAGGCTAGTGCTGACCACGGCCACCGTCGAGGTCGTAGTGCTCAGTGCATTGCTTACCGTATTCAAGCTTGTACTGACGACCGCAACAGTTGAAGTCGTGGTGCTGAGAGCATTGCTGACGGTATTCAGGCTAGTGCTGACCACGGCCACCGTCGAGGTTGTCGAGCTGAGTGCGGTACTCACCGTATTCAAGCTTGTACTCACGACGGCCACAGTAGAAGTCGTCGTACTGAGTGCCGTGCTGACGGTATTCA
>JANMZU010000221.1:0-4846 GCA_031383585.1 Betaproteobacteria bacterium | reverse complement strand
CCAGTGCACCGCCCAACGCCAATGCGCCCACGTCACCCATGAATACTTCAGCCGGATATGCGTTGAACCAGAGAAACGCCAGCCCAGCCCCGGCTATCGCACCGCAAAATATGGCGAGCTCTCCGGCACCTGGTATATGTGGCACACCAAGGTAGGTAGCGAATACCTTGTTGCCAGCGACGTAGGCGAAAATCGCCAGCGCCGACGCAACCATGACCGTCGGCATGATGGCGAGTCCATCCAGACCGTCAGTGAGATTGACGGCATTGGAAAAGCCAACCACCACGAACCAGCCAAGCACAATGAAGCCGATGGTCCCCAGCGGGATGGCTACCGTTTTGAAGAACGGCACAATCAAGCTCGTCTGTTGCGGCAGGTTGGTACGGTAGGCCAAATAGGAGAGTGCCAGACACGCGATCACGGTCTGCCAAAACATTTTCTTACCGGCTGAAAGCCCTTTCGGATTCTTGTGAACAACTTTGCGGTAATCGTCGATCCAGCCGATGGCGCCGAAGCCAATTGTCGTCACCAGGCAGGTCAAAACGTAGCGGTTCTCAAGGTCACCCCAGAGCAATGTCGTCACCACAACCGAAGCAAGAATGAGCGCGCCACCCATCGTTGGGGTTCCGGCCTTGACTAGATGCGTTTGTGGTCCATCATCACGCACTGACTGGCCTATTTTCAGGGATGTCAACTTGCGGATCATCCACGGCCCGATGATGAACGAGATGGCCAATGCCGTCAGCGCCGCCATCACCGTGCGCAACGTGATGTACTGAAACACGCTGAACGCGCGAACGTCTTTGGCAAGATATTGAAAAAGTTCAAGGAGCATTAGGAGCGCCTTTCGAGACTGCGACTAGTGTGACTTGTGAGAGACGACCCCCGCGATAGCGAGCGTTCAGTGCGAACCGCAAACTCGTTTGTCTGACCGGAGCGCATCAGTGATGCCCCCCCTTATAGTCCGGCACAAGCTGCGCAACCACACGCTCCATCGCCATGAAACGCGAGCCCTTGACGAGCACATTCGTAGCCGCAGTCAGTCTCGGCTTGATTGCAGTCGCGAGCGCATCGACATGCTGATAATGCTCACCGCCCTCACCAAACTCGTTCACCGCATCGCGCATCAGATCGCCAGTCGCGCAGAGCGACTCAATACCCGCATCACGGGCGAATGCGGCGACTTCGGCGTGCATGGCAGCAGCTTCGTGCCCGAGTTCGCCCATATCTCCCAACACGAGAATGCGTGGTGGTGGCAGTTTGGCAAGCACAGCGATGGCGGCTTTGACTGAATCGGGATTGGCGTTGTAAGTGTCGTCGATGATGTTGGCCGAATTGTGGCCGTGGTACATCTGCAGTCTTCCCGCTACACCTGCAAATGCTTCCAAACCAGACTTGATCGCAGCCAGCGGCACGCCGATTGAAAGTGCACCTGCCGCTGCAGCGAGCGCGTTGCGCTGGTTATGCTGCCCGACCACCTTCAAGTGCACTTCGATTTCCGCACCCTTCCATCGCAGCGCCAGAGCGCCTCCGGCGAGCGGCGAAAGCGTGCCGCACAAGTCATCCTGGTAGCTGATACCAAAACTGATGGTCGGCCGGTGCGCAGCGAGCGTTTTCCAATAGGCCCCATAGCGATCATGCATATTGATAACTGCGATACCTTCGGGCTTGAGCGCGGCAAAGATCTCACCCTTGGCCGCTGCGATTGCATCGCGGCTACCCAGCTCACCGATATGCGCGGTACCCGCCATGATCACCAGTCCGGCATCTGGCTCAACGAGCCGCGTCAGATAGCTGATCTCGCCCCGATGATTCATCCCCAGCTCGAAAACGGCCAGTTGATGATCAGCATTCAGGCGCAGCAACATTTGCGGCACGCCAATGTCGTTATTCAGATTGCCCTCGGTCGCAAGTACCGCATCGGCACTGCCGAGATGGGCGATAAAAATTGCCCGCAGCATTTCTTTCACTGTGGTCTTGCCGTTGCTGCCGGTCAGCGCCAGCACCGGGATCGCGAACCGGCGGCGCCACAGCTGGGCGAGACGCCCATAGGCAAGCCGCGTATCGCTCACTACGATCTGTGGAATGGCCACATCGGCTACCAAGCGGGAAACCATCGCCGCGCCAGCGCCACGTTCTGCCGCCCTAGCCACAAAGGCGTGACCATCAAAGCTCAATCCGCTAAGGGCGACGAACAGCTCGCCCGCTTTTATTGAGCGGGAGTCAGTCGAGACGCCTGTCAATAAGGGGTCTGCGGCTGATTCACCGGAAATGGCAACGTTGAACGCGCTGGCAACTGTAGATAGCTGCATTGAAAATCCGCCGCTCATTTTGAAGACCCCTGCCACGCAGCCAGCGCTTCTTGTGCGACTTCGACATCGCTGAAGTGGTGTCGGGTATCCCCGACTATTTGATAGTCTTCGTGACCCTTACCAGCGATCACCACGATATCGCCCATTCTTGCGACTTTCATCGCTTCATAGATCGCCTGCCGACGGTCGACAATGGCACTGCATTTCGCCCCCTTCATACCAACAAGTATGTCGCCGATAATGCGTTGCGGGTCTTCAGTCCGAGGGTTATCGGATGTCACAATCGACAGATCGGCATAGCAGGCTGAGATGCCGCCCATCTGTGGGCGCTTGCCGCGATCACGGTCGCCGCCACAGCCAAACACCGAAATCAGACGGCCGTTTTCAGGCACGATCGCGGCGATCGTTGAAAGCGCTTTTTCCAGCGCATCCGGGGTATGCGCATAGTCAACGACGACCAGCGGCTGATTGCGGCCCCGTGAGCGTACCGTTTGCATGCGGCCCGGAACTGGCGGCAGCTTGCAGGCAATTGTGGCTGCCTGCTCCAGCGGAACACCGCTCGCGATCAGTACCGCAATGACTTGCAAAAGGTTTGAGACATTGAATGCGCCGAGGATATCGGACTCAACGCTGGCATGGCCGAACTTGCCGCCGATCTCGAAAGCCAGCCCGGCCGCAGAAACGGATAGCTGCTCCGCGACAAGGTCGGCCTCGCGCCCGTTCTGACGCGTGCTGGTACGAATCAAGTGAAGATCACCGTCTGCTTTTGCCGAGATGCGTCGAATCAGTTCTTGGCCGAACGCATCGTCGGCATTGACCACGGCGTGTTTCAGGCCGGGCATGGCAAAGAGCTTGGCCTTCGCTTCGCCATACGCTTCCATTGATGCGTGGTAGTCGAGATGATCTCGTGTGAGATTCGTATAGACCGCGACGTCAAATTTGACGTCGGCCACCCGCCCTTGATCGAGCCCGTGACTGGAGACTTCCATTGCGCAGGCGACTGCCCCATGCTTGAGGTAGTCGCGTAGGCGGCGCTGCAACACCACGGCGTCCGGCGTCGTCGTATCGGATGATTCAAGATGTCCCACCAGACCATTGCCGATAGTGCCAAGCACGGCGGACTTTCGGCCGGCATGCTCGAGTCCCTGCGCAACCCACTGCGCGACCGATGTCTTGCCGTTGGTGCCGGTAACGCCAGTCATCCACAACACATCGGCCGGATGTCCGTAAACGTAGCCGGCGATTTGGCTGGCGTGAGACTTCAGATTCGGCACGGCGAGGCGCGGCACCGTCCATTCCCCGTTCCAGCTGAAATTTTCCGGGTCATATAGGACGGCGGAGGCGCCACGTGAAATCGCATCGGCGATGTATTCACGACCGTCGCGTGCTGCGCCTCGATAAGCAAGAAAGCAGCCCCCGCTGCCTGCTTCGCGGCTGCTTGCGGTGACATCCAAAATGGGACACGGCAAGGACGCCAGCGCGCTCGCCAGCTCTGCCGACGTGAAATCCACAGACAGGGTGCTGGCGGGGAACATTGGTGGCGCATCTATCATCAGCCGCGATCCTTCACGATGCTTGGTGTCAGCAGTGGCGCAGCTCTGGCCTCGCGCAACGACTCCGCGTCTGGCAGCACGCCCGACATGCGCAGCGCTTGCGACATGACTTTTGAGAACACCGGCGCTGACACGTCTCCACCAAAATATTTACCCGCTGATGGGTCATCAATGCTCACGGCAATGATGTAGCGCGGGTTCGATGATGGTCCGTAACCGACAAAAGACGAGAGGTATTGATTCTCGGCGTACTGGCCGTTCACGAGCTTGTAGGCCGTACCGGTTTTGCCGCTGATGCGATAACCTGAGACCTGACTTTTGGTTGCTGTGCCGCCCTGCTCTGTGACGGTCTCAAGCATCTGCGCCATGATTCTTGCGGTCTTGGTGGAAATGATTTGCTTGCCAATCACATCGCCGTCACGCTTGAGAAATGTCACTGGCAGCAATACGCCGTCGTTGGTAAAAACTGTGTAGGCGCGCGCCAATTGCAGCGCACTGACGGACACGCCGTAGCCGTAGGCCATGGTCGCCTGCTCGATCGGTTTCCAGGTTTTCGCTGGCCGCAGGCGGCCTGTTGCTTCGCCTGGAAAGCCGGTCTTGGGCGCGCTGCCGAAGCCAAGATCGTTGTAGAGATTCCACAGGCGCTCAGATGGCAACTGCAAGGCAAGCTTGGCCGTGCCGATATTGCTGGATGTCTGAATAATCTGCGCCACTGTCAATTGCGAGGAACGATGCGGCAGATCGGTAATGGTCTTGGAGCCGATGGTGAGACCGGGGCCGGTGACAATCACCGTTTCAGGTTTGACGATGCCGGCCTCCAGCGCTGCTGATACTGCGAATGGCTTGAAGGTTGAACCCGGCTCAAACACATCGGTAATGCTGCGATTGCGCATCTGCTTCAGTTGCACGTGTTCGCGATTGTTGGGATTAAAATCGGGCTGATTAACCAGCGCCAGAATCTCACCGGTCTTTGCGTCCAGC
>JANMZU010000217.1:0-4388 GCA_031383585.1 Betaproteobacteria bacterium | reverse complement strand
TCGATGTAGCGATGTGCGTTGCTGCATAGCGACATGATGATGGGAATCGCCTCTCTTGCCAGACGCGCGTCGTAGGCACGCTCGAGTGCGTCGTCGGCTTGGCGCCACTCGGGAATGCGTAAATCGACGTCGTCGAACTGGTCGCGGGAAGTTTCGAATACCTGTTGCAAGCCACGCAGCAGTCGAGCGCGGATATCGCTACCGGTGCCTGCTCTCGGCCGCTGTGCGGCTGTGGCGGATGTGGCTTGTGGCTGGAACTGACGCTGACCCATCGTGGCATGCTCCTTGTCGGAAGCACCTTGCTGGTCTGGTCTGCCGGGCTATCCTTTCCGGCCATTGGTTCGGCAAGACCTTGCAGCACTGCGCGATAAGGTCAGAATGCGCGCGCCGGCGAGGCTTCAATGCGTGGAAAAAAAGGGTCTTCGGCGTCAATTCCGTCATGCGGTTTCCGGCAGCTTCTGGAACGTCATGGTCGGGCGGCTTCGATAGCGAGCTTCAGTGATCGGCAGATTGACCTAGCGCACCATCGCATGCCCACACCCGATCACGCCTGGACCATCACTGGGCCGTCGCCCATCGCTGACGCACCGATGCGTAAATCGAGTTTTGAGTTCTACTAATATACGAAAATGTCATGCGCGTTTTCAATGCAAATTGCCTTGAGCAGTCGGATTCTTTGAAACAGAATCAGGGCCTCGCCTTCGACTTATCCGTCACCTGATAGAAGACCTCACCCGGCTTGATCATGCCAAGTTCGACGCGTGCGCGCTCTTCAACCGCCTCGGTGCCTTGCTTCAAGTCGCGCACTTCAGCATCCAGCCCGGCGTTGCGCGCGGCGAGCTGAACATTTTTTTCCTTTTGCTGATCGACTTTGGTGGAAAACTCCCACACGCGCAGCCAACTACCCTTTCCCATCCATAGCGGATACTGGATGGCGGCGATCAGGGCAACGAGTACGTAGGTGAGGTATTTCACGTCGCGGTTGAATCGACTCAGCGCAGGTTGTAATACGCAGACTTGCCCGCGTAGCTGGCGGCATCGCCGAGCTCTTCTTCGATGCGCAATAGCTGGTTGTACTTGGCCATGCGGTCAGAACGCGACGCTGAGCCGGTTTTGATCTGCAGTGCATTCGTCGCCACCGCGATATCGGCAATCGTGGTGTCTTCAGTTTCGCCCGAGCGATGTGAGATCACCGTTGTGTAATTCGCGCGCTTGGCCATTTCGATGGCGGCGAAGGTTTCCGACAGCGTGCCGATCTGGTTGACCTTGATGAGGATGGAATTGGCGACGCCCTTGCTGATACCTTCACGTAGAATCTTGGTATTGGTGACGAACAAATCATCGCCAACGAGTTGAATTTTCTTGCCGAGCTTCTCGGTGAGAATCTCCCAGCCATCCCAGTCATCTTCCGCCATGCCATCTTCAATGGAGATGATCGGATACTTGTCGCACCAGGTGCCTAGCAGGTCGGTGAACTGCGCAGAATTGAACGAGAACTTTTCGGCTTCGAAGCGGTATTTGCCTTCTTTCCTGAATTCGCTGGCCGCACAATCGAGGCCGATGAGAATATCTTCGCCCGCGATGTAGCCGGCTTCATCGATAGCTTTCATGATGTACTGCAGTGCCGCTTCGTTGTTGGCGAGGTTGGGTGCAAAGCCGCCTTCATCGCCGACGTTGGTGTTGTGCTTTTCAGCGTGCAGGATTTTCTTCAGCGTATGGAACACTTCCACGCCCGCGCGCAAGGCTTCACGGAAGGTCGGCAAGCCCGCCGGGATGATCATGAATTCCTGCATGTCGAGTACATTGTCTGCATGCGCGCCGCCGTTGATGATGTTCATCATCGGCACCGGCATTTGCATCGGCGCGGCGCCACCGAGATATCGATAGAGAGAGAGGCCGGATTCATCGGCAGCAGCCTTGGCGCAGGCCATGGATACCGCCAGAATCGAATTGGCGCCCAAACGCGATTTGCTTTCGGTGCCATCGAGCTCGATCATGGTTTTGTCGATGAAGGCTTGTTCGCTCGCATCCAGGCCAATGACGGCTTCGCAGATTTCGGTGTTGATGTGTTCGCAGGCTTTCAACACACCTTTGCCGAGATAGCGGCGCGGGTCTTTGTCGCGCAATTCGATCGCTTCGCGCGAGCCGGTAGATGCGCCAGACGGCACGGCGGCGCGGCCAATCACGACTGACTCGAGCAGCACATCGGCTTCGACGGTAGGGTTCCCGCGTGAATCCAGAATTTCGCGGGCGACGATATCAACAATTGCGGTCATTAAAAATTCTCCTTATTTGATGAACTTGCCTTGGCTGCCTCGCCCCTTGCGGAGAGTGCTCCAAACGTTTTCCCCAGCGCTAAGCGCTTGCCTTCGTGCCCTGCACTACACGCAAGCCTGCCTCGCCATGAATATGTTTGTGCTGCTCCAGCCCGGCTTTGACGAATGCAATAAACAGAGGATGCCCATCGCGCGGCGTGGAGGTGAATTCCGGATGGAACTGGCAGCCATAAAACCACGGATGTGCGTGTTTGACCGGATCGAGTTCCACCATTTCCGTTAATGACTCCGAATTGGTGCGCGCCGAAATCACCATTCCCGCCGCTTCCAGACGCGGCACATAGTGATTATTCACCTCATATCGGTGGCGGTGACGCTCACTGACGGTTGTGCTTTGGTAGATGCGATGCGCCAACGTACCCTGACTTACCGTGCAAGGCTGGGCACCCAGGCGCATGGTGCCGCCAAAGTTTGAGCTTGCGTCGCGTTTCTCGACTACGCCATCGTGGTTCTGCCACTCGGTGATCAGTGCCACGACCGGATGCGGGGTGTCGACATCGAATTCGGTAGAGTTGGCATCAGCGAGGCCGACGACATTGCGCGCAAATTCAATGGTGGCAATCTGCATGCCTAGACATATGCCGAGATAAGGTATCTTGTTTTCACGCGCGAACCTGACCGCTGCGATTTTTCCTTCGGTACCACGTTTGCCGAACCCACCAGGCACCAGGATCGCGTCCATGTTGGCCAAAGCTGCTACACCATCGGTTTCCATCTGTTCCGAATCCATGTAGTGAATGTTGACCTTGGTATGCGTATGAATGCCAGCGTGGATCAGCGCTTCAGATAACGATTTGTATGAGTCCGTCAGGTCCACGTATTTTCCGACCATCGCCAGGTTGATCTGGTGCTCAGGATGCTCCAGCGCATAGACAATGTTGTCCCACATGGTCAGGTCTGCAGGCCTTGGTGTCAGGTGCAGTTTGCGACAAACGATTTCGTCCAAGCCCTGCTTGTGCAACATCTTCGGAATCTTGTAGATTGAACTCGCGTCGTAACAGGAAATAACCGAGCCCATATCGACATTGGTGAACAAGGCGATCTTGCGGCGGTCGTCGTCGGGAATAGGCCGATCGCTTCGGCACATCACCACATCCGGCTGGATGCCGATCTCGCGCAACTCTTTGACGCTGTGCTGGGTAGGCTTGGTCTTGATCTCGCCGACGGTAGGAAGATATGGCACCAGCGTGAGGTGGATATAGCAGGTGTTATCGCGCCCCTGTTCGATACCCATCTGGCGAATCGCCTCGAGGAACGGTAGAGATTCAATGTCGCCGACCGTGCCGCCGATTTCAATGATGCCAACCTCGGCATCAATGGTGCCCGCGCGGATCGAATTCTTGATCTCGTCGGTGATGTGCGGAATCACCTGCACCGTGCCACCCAGATAGTCGCCGCGCCGCTCTTTGTTGATGACGCGCTCGTAAATCTGGCCGGTAGTGAAGTTGTTCGATTTTTTCATCTTCATCGAGATGAAACGCTCGTAATGACCGAGGTCGAGATCGGTCTCAGCGCCGTCTTCGGTGACGAATACCTCACCGTGCTGAAACGGCGACATGGTGCCCGGATCCACGTTGATGTACGGGTCCAGCTTCATCATCGAGACTTTGATGCCGCGAGTTTCGAGAATAGCGGCGAGAGAGGCGGCGGCAATCCCTTTACCAAGGGAAGAAACCACACCGCCGGTAACAAAAATATACTTGGTCATGTTGACCTCCAGCTGCTGGGGTTGGGAAACCCCGGGGTGGAAATTGGTATTTTACACGAAGGTGCCGGCGCCTCGGTGCACGATGGTGAATTTGCTTTGGCTGCAGGGCTTTCTTGATCGGCTTGCCGATGACCGCAATTGAAGACAAAAGGGACAGCGATCTGCTGCCCCTTTTGTCTTCAATTGCGGCTGTGCCACATGCGGTGGCTTCCAGCCTACCCGCAGGAGTCAACGCCGGGCGAACACGGTTTGTCTAATGTGCGCGTCCTCGTCCTCGTCCCGAGCTCGGCAGCCTACTGGGCGAGAATCCACTGCACCAGGTTCTTGATCTCTTTCGGATCCTT
>JANMZU010000214.1:0-4835 GCA_031383585.1 Betaproteobacteria bacterium | reverse complement strand
CAGGCGGACAAATCAACCATCACTTTTACGTCTAAGCAGATGGGCGTGCCCGTACAAGGCCGTTTCCCCAAATTTAGCGCCCGAGTCGCGTTTGACCCCGCCAAGCTCGACGCGGCGAAAGTTGAAATCAGCATTGACTTGGCCTTAATCGACGCGGGCTCCAAAGACGCGAACGACGAAGTCGTCGGTAAACAGTGGTTCAACGTGAAAGCGTTTCCGACAGCGAGTTTTACATCAAGCACCGTGAAAGCAGCGGGCGCCGGACGCTATGAAGTCGCCGGACCACTGACCATCAAGGGGAAGTCGATCCCCGTGACCGCTTCGTTTGGCTTCAAAGCCGAAGGTATCAACGGCATTTTCGACGGCGGCTTTACGTTAAAGCGCGTTGATTTCGCTATCGGCGAGGGTCCATGGGCGGATTTGTCAACCGTCGCCAATGAAATTCAAGTCAACTTCCGCGTCGTGGCCGCAGCGTCCCCGGTTGCGCCCCCTTCCGCAGCAAAATCAAAGTAACAAAATACGTTAACCATAGGAGTAGCACCATGAAGCGCATCGCCATTCTTGCAGCCGCCGTCAGCCTCAGCATCCCCGCATTCGCCGCGCCAGAAACATTTGTAATCGACAACAGCCACACCTACCCGAGCTTTTCTTACTCGCATTTTGGCTTCTCGAACCAACAAAGTAGATTCGACAAGACCTCCGGTAAAGTAACGATCGACCGCGCTGCCAAAACCGGTTCGCTCGATGTGAGCATCGATGCAAAGTCGGTCAACACCGGCTCTGATGTGTTCAATGGTCACCTCAAAGGCGAGGACTTTTTTAACGCAGATAAATTTCCAGCGATCACGTTCAAATCCAGTAGTTTCAAATTTGAAGGCGACAAAGTTTCATCCATCGCTGGCGATCTGACCGTAAAAGGTGTGACTAAGCCCGTGACGCTGACCGTCTCGTCATTCAACTGCGCGCCACATCCGTTCGCAAAGAAGGAGGCCTGCGGCGCCAACGCCAGCACCAAGATAAAGCGCAGCGAATTTAATGCCGGCAAGTACGCACCAAGTGTCAGCGATGAAGTGACGCTAAACATCGTGATCGAAGCGATCAAGGAATAGTAGACCCAGCATTGGTGCGGCTTTTCGGGCATTTTTTGCCCGGACGCCGCACCATTTAACAGTCTACAGTTTCAATACCGCCTCACGCACGGACACGAGTGGCGATCTCCCACTTACGCCGCTGCCAAAATTCAAACTCAATGGCTGGGAAATTAGCTTAGCAGCCTGTCGGACGTCATTGGCAGGCGGGCGTGGTCAAGCCAGCGAAACAGTTTTGTGTCCACGTTCGAAGGCCAGGCACTTGACTCAAGTTTGTTATTGCTAGTCGAACTCGGATTTCTACAAGCGAATGACGCTCGTTTTGGCAGCACCGCCACAGCAATTGAGCACGATCTGCGACGCGGTGATTTCATACTTCGCTACAAAGAACCGGACGACTTCGGCGCACCGGCAAACGCATTTACCGTGTGCAGTTTTTGGTATGTCGACGCATTGGTAACGTTGGGCAGACGCAAAGAAGCGCGAGCGCTTTTTGAAAAGTTGCTGGCCATGTGCAATCACGTTGGTCTGCTGTCCGAAGATATTGATCCGGAACATGTTGAACCGTGGGGGAATTTTCCGCAAACGTACTGCATGGTTGGCTTGATCAATAGCGCCATCAAGCTCAGCGTGTCACGGGATGAGGCATTTTGAGCGAGTCAAGAGTGGTGGCTGGTCGACGCAGCTTAGCGACAAGCCATTGCGTTAAGGCAGCACCGCACTTTGTCTGAGGCGAGTCACCGATCTGACACTGTCCCGTCGAGGCTAATAGTACGTAAGCTCCCTAGCCTTTCCCCAGAATACCCGATACGAGTAAACCGTATAAGCCAGAATCACCGGCAACACGATGAGCGTGCCGACAAGAATGATCATCAGCGACTCTGGCGCGCTGGCTGCATCCCAGATGGTGATTTTGTTGACGACCAGATTGGGATAGAGGCTGTACGCCAAGCCAATAAATGCAAGCACGAAAATCCCCACCGTGCCTGCAAACGGAATCCAGCAATGGCGATCTGCTTCGCGTGGCTGGCCTCGCAGTGTCCGCTCGACAATTACAAAAAGCAGTAACGTGAGAAGTGGAATAGGACTCAGCAATAAGAGATTGGGCATCGAAAACCATTTCTCAAAAATCTGGGCGCTCACCATTGGCGTCATCAACGAAACGGCCGCCACGCCAAGTGCGGTCATCCACAGGCAGCGCCGCGCCCAGATGACAGCCCGCTTCTGCAGATCGCCTTCCGTCTTCATGATCAACCAGCCCGCGCCGAGCAGCGCATAACCAGCAACAAGACACAGCGCGATCAGGCAGGCGAAGCCGATATTGGTCCAGGTGTTGTCGTATCCGACCACATGCATGCCCAGCATGTAGCCCTGCGCCAGACCGGTAAGGACCGATCCGCCGAAGAAAATGCGGTTCCAGACAACCTTGTGTTCATCCTGCGCCTTCACGCGGAAGTCGAAAGCCACGCCGCGCAAGATCAATCCGGCCAACATCAATGCGACCGGAATATAGAGCGCAGTGAGAATCACCCCGTGCGCCAGCGGAAATGCCACCAGCAGCAGGCCGACCCCCAGAACCAGCCAGGTTTCATTGGCATCCCAGAAAGGGCCGATTGAGGAAATCATCACGTCTTTTTGCGGATCGGTTGCGCCATGGAGCAACACACCTACCCCCAAATCAAAACCGTCGAGCAGCACATACAGCAGCATTGCCAAGCCCATTAGCACCATAAAGATGACTGGTAGCCAGAATGTATTGTTCATCTCAATCTCCCGCCGCGCGTGAGGTTGCCCCGACCACTGCGACCATTGGCGCGACTGCTGACGGCGGCAAGTTGGCGATGACCTTTGCTTTGCGTGCCATGTAGAAAACCACTGTCACATAGGCAACCGTCAGCGCCAGGTATAGCGCGAGATACATGACTAGCGTGCCGATTATCGCGGTGGCACCTACATTTGGCGCTGCAGCTTGTGCGGTTGTGAGTACGCCATAAACGAGATACGGCTGCCGTCCGATTTCCGTCACGTACCAGCCCGCGACCGTGGCGATCCAGCCTGAGAATGTCATCGCGATTAGCCCTCGCACCAACCAGGGATGCAATTCTTTCTTCCGCCAAATGGCCCACGCTGCAAACCACGACATCCCCAACATCAGCATGCCTACGCCGACCATGATGCGAAATGCCCAGAACAGCGGTGCCACCGGCGGGTGTTTACCGGGGAATTCATTCAAACCCTTGATCTCGCCGTTAGCATCGTGTGTGAGGATCAGGGCCGCGCCTTTGGGCAGCCCAATTTCAAAATGGTTTTTCTGCGCAGCGGCATCTGGCAAAGCGAACAACAGCAACGGGGCACCGCGCTCGGTTTGCCAAATGCCCTCGATGGCGGCAATCTTGGCCGGTTGATGTTTGAGCGTATTCAGTCCATGCAGGTCGCCCACAAAAATCTGTATCGGAATCAGCAGCGCAGCCACAATGATGCCGGTACGCAGTGCGTAACTGACGTCCGGCCCGCGATCATTTCGCAACCAGCGATACGCCGATATGCCCGCCACAAGAAACGAACTGGTCAGGCCGGAGGCTATCATCATGTGTGTAAAGCGATACGGGAAGGATGGATTGAACAATATCGCCAGCCAGTCTGTGGCGTGCGCCTTTCCATCGATCATCTCGAAGCCCACGGGTGTCTGCATCCATGAATTGAGCACTAATATCCAGAATGCCGACAGTGACGTGCCAAACGCAACCATTACGGTCGCAAACGTATGGATCTTGTCTGGCACGCGTTTGAACCCGAACAGCATGATGCCCAGGAAACCGGCTTCCAGAAAGAACGCCGTCAATACTTCATAGGCGAGTAGCGGCCCGGCGATGTTGCCCACCGTTTGCATATAGCCAGGCCAGTTAGTGCCGAACTGAAACGACATCGTAATGCCGCTAACCACGCCGAGTGCAAAGGTGAGCGAAAACACTTTGACCCAGAAACTGTATGCCTGCATCCAAGCGTTGTCGCAAGTGGCGTTGAAACGCAGCTTGAAAAACAACAGTAACCAAGCCAACGAAATCGTGATGGTCGGGAAGAGAATGTGAAAGGTGATATTTGCGCCAAACTGTATGCGCGCCAACATGAGTGCGTCGATGGCATTTCCCATATTTAACCGTTTCTCCGCTTTGTGTTTTACGTCGTGGACTTCTTGCCGTCGGGCACGATCTTCAGCTTGCCCTTGAACTCAAGCAGCTTCTGCACTTTCGAGCCCAGTTTCATCAGCTGTACCAGCGTGTCCTGATCGAGCTTGTGGACATCGGTAAACCAGCTGCTAACGAGCTCGATCAAGTCATGCATCGCCTTCATGCGCCGCTGCGCAATTTTGTCGTCGGGATCGTTGACTTCGGTAATGACGGCGTCACGCAGCATCGACAGTGTGGGATCCACCTCGCGTTTCTTGCGCTCTTCGGCCAGTGTTTTGAAGATCATCCATACGTCCTCTGGCGCCGAAAAGTACTCGCGCCGGTCACCCGGTAGATGCTGCAACCGCACCAACCGCCACGACTCAAGCTCCTTGAGTCCCATGCTGACATTGGAGCGCGAGAAATCGAGCGCTTCGG
This sequence comes from Betaproteobacteria bacterium, assembly GCA_031383585.1. Lineage (GTDB taxonomy): Bacteria > Pseudomonadota > Gammaproteobacteria > Burkholderiales > Usitatibacteraceae > UKL13-2. The sequence goes on along the minus strand of JANMZU010000214.1, from coordinate 142 downwards.
CGATCTCGTCAGCATTCAATGGCCGGTATGACACGTACAGCAACGCATAAATCTGGCCGACGGTACGGTTGATTCCCCAGCGACTACCCATTTCGCCGAAGTGCAGGACAAAGTTCTGGACAAGCGGAGAGAGGTTCTTCAT
>JANMZU010000203.1:0-3490 GCA_031383585.1 Betaproteobacteria bacterium | reverse complement strand
AGTTCGAACACGACCTGAATCGCTGCGCAGGGATCAAGGCCGGGACCGACCTTATTGGAGAGCTGGGTGCGTGACATTGCTGCAGGGTTGCCCAGCGAACCGTTGCGACCGAGGAATTCCACGCGGTCAGCCGTGAAGGTGCGAGTCGATTCATCGACATCAAAAAATGCGACGTGCTCGCCAAATTCGGTGCTGTAGGCATTGCGCGCTCGCAGCGCGCCGCTGAGCGGATCGATTTCGGTAACGATATGCATGGCAGTCTTGGCCTTGAGGTCGCCCAGCACCCACTCCACATAGCCGGTCGCTGACAGGCGGCGGGGACGACCGGATTCGTTGGTCACCTTCAATACCGAAAACTTGATCGCGTCCTCGAGCGAGACCGTCACCACCAGTTGTGAGCGAATGCCATCCTCGACATGCACGAAGGTACTCACCCCAAATCCGTGACGGCTTTCGAACACCGACGCGCCGCCGCAAGGCAATGGCGTCGGCGACCAGAAATGTCCACTCTCCTCGTCGCGTAAATAAAAGGCTTCGCCGCTGGCATCGCTCACTGGATCGTTATGCCAGGGCGTGAGCCGGAACTCATGGGCGTTATCACTCCAGGTGTAGGCCATTCCACTTTCGGAGATGACGGTGCCGAAGCGCTCATTGGCCAGCACGTTCACCCAGGGTGCTGGCGTCGGTTTTGAACGTGTGGTGGTGATGACGTATTCACGACCGTCGGGCGAGAATCCGCCCAGCCCATTGTCGTAAAGCAGATCGGCCAACGCTGTCGACAACGGCTGGTTGCGCGCCACACTGCGTCTGTCAGGCTGGTTGATCCGCGTTGGTTTCAAGCGCGGCTGATGCAAATGCGCTGCCCGCGCATCGCTCAATGTGCGTCGGTTAATCTGCTCTGCCAGCGAGCCGCGACGGTCGCTGATGATCGCCCGCGCGACGGTCTCAAACAGAGTGCGATCTTCAACGGACATATGTTCGGAGGAGCGCACAAAAATGCCGCCTGGCCGATCGATGACTTGCGCCTCGATACCGGCCGCAATCAGACCCATGATCTGGTCCTGCAACAGTTGCCGGTAACCGCCGCGATCCTCATTCCAGATCACCAGATCCACCACCAGCCCCTTCAGCCGCCAGTAAGCATGTGCTTTGACGAGTTGACGCACCAGTTCGATGTTTTGCGGGGCACTGATCTGCAGCAGTACGATGGGCAGATCGCCGGAGATGGCATAGCCCCACAGACCCGATTGGGTGCGGCGGTTTTTCAGCAGCACGCCGGCATCGGCGCGTAACAGGCTGCTGGCGTAGACAACCGAATTTGCCAGGCGGGTGTATAGCTGGGCCTCCGCCTCTGTGGCGTTGATTTGCCGCAGCACCACCTGGCCGTGGGTCCAGGAGAGTTCAAACACCCGATCAGCCAGCCGTCTGTCCTGATATTTTTCAATCAGTGTCATCGCCTGATCGCGGGTTTCGCCAACGCCCGAGACGATATCGATGGTCACGGTTTGACGGGGCTCCAGGGTGATCCGGCGGCGGATGGCGACAATCGGATCGAGCACCGAGCCCTGACTGCCCGACAATGCGGCGGTTCCAGTCAATGCGACCGGCGCCGAAGCGTTACGTCCGCGACCGATGAACTTTGATCGGTCGGTCTCATAAGTAGTGTCGCTCACGGCGGCGCCGTGTACCGCCATCAGATGAAACAGCCAAGGCGAATGTTCGCTTTGCGAACGCGGTCGTCGGGTGCAGATAATCGCCTGTCGCGACGGGACAATTTCGGTTTGTACAAAGAGGTTACTGAAGGCCGGATGCAAGGCATCTGCATCCGCACGCGCCAGCACCACTTCTGCGTAGCTGGTTACCTCGATGGTTCGACGCGTGCGTGCGCGGTTAAAAATGCAGACGCGGCGCAGCTCAATGGCGTCTTCAGGTGATGCAACGATTTCGGTATAGGTATCGTAATCGAGGTCGCGGCGGCGAAATTCGGCGCGACCCTCAGAAAAAATCGCCTCGTAGGATTCGGCGATCTTGAGCGTTGGCTGATGCGTGTTCGACCAGAATGCCCCGCTTGCTTCGTCGCGGATATAGCAGAACGTACCCCAACTGTCGCCGGTGGAATCCTCCCGCCAGCGGGTGACGGCAAGGTCGCGCCAACGGCTGTAGCCGCCCCCGGCATTGGTCACCATCACATGGTAATGATTGTTGGAGAGCAACTGCACCTCAGGCACCGGGGTAGATGCACTTGAAATGAGGCGTACCGGCACATCACGGTCGTTGGACAGCGCCGTGATGGAGGCGAATCTCACCGTGTGCAATTGCAGTGCGCCGACTTTGGGCACGCGCTCCTGGAGCAGCAATGTGGTGGCCTGAAACATCGGGTCAGACACAAACCGCTTCTGCATGGGCTGGTCCAGCAGCAGGTAGGCGAACGACAAAAACGCCATCCCTTGGTGATGAGCCATGAACGAGCGGATCACCACACCGGTCTGGCCGCGTGGCAGTCGCGCTGGCGTGTAGTCGATGGCTTCGTAAAAGCCGTACTTTCCGGCCAATCCGCTGGCAGCAAGCCGTTGCAGGTTGGCGCAGGCTCGCTCAGGCGACACCATCAGCGCCAGCGCGGACGCATACGGCGAGACCACCAGATCGTCGGCCAATCCGCGTTTGAGTCCGAGACCGGGCACGCCGAACGCCCGATATTGGTAGTTCAACGCCGCGTCGACCAGGTTGTAACCTGATTCAGAGATCCCCCAGGGCACATTGCGCTGCGCGCCGTAGGCGATCTGGCGCGCAACAGCGGCGTGATTGGTGCGATCAAGCAGGGTATTTTCGAACGTCGGCATTACCAGCATCGGCATCAGGTACTCGAACATTGAGCCGCTCCATGAGAGCAAGGCAGGTTCGCCGTCGGTCGGCGTGAGCAATCGCCCCATTGCAAACCAGCTTTCCTGCGGAACCTTGCCCTGCGCGATGGCGACAAAACTTCCCAGCCTGGCCTCTGATGCAAGCATGTCGTAGTAACTGGAATCTGCACGATGCTCGCTGACGCTGTAGCCGATGGTGAACAGATGACGCGCAGCGTCATACAAAAACTCGGTCTCCATGCTCGTCAGGTGACCGATCAGCGACGAAAACTGCTCAATATCGCAGATGCGTTCTTGCGCGACGCGACTGGCCTCGCTACAGTCCCGCCTCAGGGCAAGCAGGAACTTATAGTCATCTTCGCTCGAGCTGGGTTCGAGTTGTTGTTCAAAGGCAGAAAGCCATGACGCGTCATTGTTCGCCAGTGCGCGCAGCGTAGGAACTTCCAAGGTGTCGAGCAAGCTTTGAAGCCGGGCGCTCGGGCGGGTCGTTGCTGCCGTTGCTGATGCTGCCAGCCACGGTGTGAACAAGGTCAGCTCAGCCAGCGACAACCGGCATTGTGAAGTCAGCAGCCCGGCCCAATGGCACCCCTCACCTGCGTCACTTATCTGACCTTCCGGTAGCGCCGCGG
>JANMZU010000146.1:0-4013 GCA_031383585.1 Betaproteobacteria bacterium | reverse complement strand
CGCGCTTAATGCCTTCGCGCATGTCAGCGATCATGCCGTCCACCGCAGGCGCGAACCCGGCGGCGCGCGCGAGCCAGTTATCGTAGTCCTTCACCTTCGCAAATGGCTGGGCCAGGCGCCCCGAACCGAGCTGAGCGAAGGTCAATGGCAGGCTGAAGAATTGATTGATCGGCGTTAAATGCGATGGGAACTTCAATCCATCCATTGACTGTTGAAGTTGGTAGCGCAGCAAGTCGTAGCTGATGCGATCTTCACCGATCAAGCTTGCAGGATCGTACTGCGCTGTCTGCGCCAGATACTTTTCCGCAAGTGCCCGTGTCTTGGCGCGACTCTCTGCTGAGGTAGTTGCGCCAAAGCGATCGTTGAAGCGATTGTCGCCATTAAACGTCGCCGCAATCGGGTTGGCCTCCAGGTATTCATCCCAGTAGCTCGCATAAAGCTGATTCATTTTTTCTGGCGTTGCCGGGGTTGCGGCGAGTGCACAAAGCATTGTCATCGCAGACACGGCGGCGATAGCAAGGCGAGACAGGGATTTGATTGGCATGGGGGAGATCGGGTTGGGCGCGAACAGTTTCAGGAATGCGAAGTTTAATCGCCCTCACCGTTTTGTCGTGAATGTTTTTGAATATGCTGGGCGCTTAAACGGCTGCCATGCGCTCAAGGGCAGTCGCGCTCTCATTTAACGGGAGGATCCACAATTTACGATTTGCGTTTTGCGATTCTTGACGATGTCGGCGTCGGATGATTGCTGACAACAATGTCCGCCATCGATGCGGATTGAATCAGCATATGGCCCACAGACTGCGCTGAGTCACGGTAACTATCATTTGCTTAATGCGCTACGCTGGTCAGAACGGTATCCGCAAAGACTAAATAGAGCGATTGCAGTGCGCCCGTCAAGTTGATCACCCTGCCCGATTGCCGAGACTTACACGCCACAAGGCTTAACTTCTGAGTACTAAAACGATGATTTTGTCGGATTCGCCATGACCTCAATTTCTCTTTCAACATTGGATCCCAATCTCATTGATTGGGTGAGGAACCAGCTCACCCAGGATTTTGCGACGCGCGTTTTCGACGCCGTCGTCGACGTTCACGAATGCATGGACCTCGAAGCACAAGCTTCAGTTGGTGCCGCCGAAAGAAAACGCTTATAGCGCGCTTTAAATTTGCTGCTTTCGCGGCGTCGCAACCTTCAGACGCAGGCGGCTACCGTTGTTAGCCGGATCTTTAGTGAAAAACTGCTCAGCCTGTTGGATGGCGACAATCGCAATGCCATGTTGTCGCTCGACGGAATTACGCTACTGGCTGACGACCGGCTGGACGAAGAAATCGCCATAAACCATTGCAGCCGACGTCTCAAAGAACAGTGCGACTACGAACTTTGGTGCCTTACTCAGCGTCTCGCGAGGCTTATCGGAGTCGCTCATCCGACCGATACCAAGAATCCAGTCTTTCCGCAGACTTTTGCCCAGGCACTTATGGAGGCGATTGGGTCGATTGAACCCAATCCAGCCGACCGCCTGCTTGTATTCAAGGCGTTCGGTCCGGCGTTGCTCGACATTGTGCCGGCCGTTCTTACAGGGATCAACGCTGCGCTGGCGGCCCGCGGTATCGATATCGATGTCGGCGATTACTATGGGCGACCGGTATTAACACCCGAGCGGCAATCTCCTGCTGCTGCAACTGCGCAAGAAATCGCTGCCAATCTCGAACTTACCGCCACACTTAAGAAAATACTGGCCAGCGCAGGACACGTGCTGCCCGAGAGCGAAGCGGAGCGGGAAGCCGCGACCGCCAAGCGGGCGCTGGCGACCACCTTGCAGCTACCCGCTTTCAATAATGAAAAAACAGCAGTGCCGACATGGCGTGGCACGCTTGGTGATATTCCATCCGGAAATCAGGATGCGGTCGAACATCAGCCTGCAAACGTCCGAACGTTGCACATCGCCAGACGGGCATTGCAAGACAAACTGACCCGCGATGAACAGGTGATCAGCGACATCATCACCGTAATGTTTGATCGTCTGCTGATCGATCCCCGCATGCCGCAAGAGCTGCGTGAAATTGTGGCGCGACTACAACTTCCGGTGCTTGAATTGGCGCTCGGCGACCGATCGCTGTTGACACAGGTGCACCACCCGGTTCGGAAACTCATCGACCTTGTTGCCGAGTTTGGTCTGACGCTCGGCCTGGATAATGACGATGAATCGACTGTGCGCTCGGTGGAGAACATCATTGAAGGCCTGGTTTTGAGCCACCGCCAGCTACCTGATGCATTCCAGCTAGCCTTTAACCGTCTGGATGGCTTCTATTACCATCACGAAGAAGCGGCGATTCAGAACGATGCAAAGCTACGCGCGCTCGAGCGCGAAGAGGCAGCCGAATTTGCCGGCAGTCAAGCCGATCGTGAAATCGCGTTGCGGCTGCAAAACCGCTCATTACCCGAACCCATCATTGCCTTCGCGTTGGGCGCATGGCGGGCAGTTATTGTCAACGCTTACCTTCGCGGTGGCGCAAGTGGCCAACCCTGGAAGCTGGCCTTGTCCACACTCGACGATTTGGTGAGGAGCGTTCATCCGGCAACGGAACCAACCGAACTACGCCGCCTTGCAAGTACATTGCCAGCGACGATCGAACTGTTGCTCAATCGAGCGGATATCGTTGGCGACCAGAGTTCGCTCGCGGCAGATTTGTTCGCCGAACTAGGGCGCGCCAGTGCGCTGGCAATCGCTGGGAAATGGACCGAAATCTGCGGCAGGGTCTTCGCCCCCTCATTGGATGTGCTTTCGACACCAAGTTCGGTCGTCTCGCCGAGCGCGTCGCTTGCTGCAATGGGGATGGCTTGCGGTGACTGGATCGAAACACGCGACGACGGCATTCGCCGCTGGAGACTGAACTGGATCACGACGATCCTCGGCACCTGTGTGTTCAAACACTACGAATCTGGTACCACTTGCAATATGCGTTGCGACGAACTGGGTGAGCGCCTCGCGTCGGGATCGGTACAGCGCGTACGTGGGTTGGGATTGGCTGACGAAGTGTTAAGCGGCGCGTTCGAGACAGTGTCGCGAAAGGTACAGCATGATGGTTCGGTACTGGCAGCACGGTCCATCGGTAGATCCAGGCTCGGTCCACCATCACCGGTTACGGCTGGCCGCACCGCAAATGACCCGCCGATTCCCTTGAGACGGGCATAACCCTCGATGTCGCTGCCAAACTATCCATTCGGCGATAGTTTCCAGCTGTTTTAGCTGCGCGAGGCGCATCAAATGGCGATCTACGTTTTAGGCTCGCACAATGGCACCACAAAATCCGCCATCGACTCAAGCACCACGTCCGGCAACGTCTTGGCAATTGACGATTGCATTTGGCGGAATGCCGCCGGGTCTACGGGGTACACCCGAAAACGCTGCGGACCTCGCAGCAGCGCATGGCCATTGTGCGTAGCCATACAAAATGTCAGCTTCGTCTCTATGCAACCGTGAGCCCCGCGAGCCTCGCTGCGTGAGCAGCGGTGCAGACAAGCGCGTGATATATAGACGTTCACCTACAACCACGCGGGCGCGCCTCTCACAGTCAGCAAACCCATAACGTGCAGTAATACAAGCTTGCATCTGTCGGCATGTGTGGAGGCGATGCCGCAACTACATTCGATTTTCCAGAGAGGAATGAACATGAAGCACTGTTTTCAAATTTATGGCCGTCGTTGTCGGGCAACGTTGCTGGCTGTAATGCTAGGCGCCAGTGTCGGTGCCGCCTTGGCTTCACCCAGCAGCGATGAGCAGGCTCTGGCGAAGGGGGCCATCGAAGATGTGACACCGCAGCAGAAATACCGCACCGCCATCCGGGAAGCCGGCGGTGGATACAAAGAGTGGCTGCGCGAATGCAGCAACGGTGCAGCTGACCTTCGGCGCGACTGTGCTGCCGAGGCCAAAGCGACATATGACCGGGATATGAAACTCGCGAAGTTGATCTTGACGACGCGCTGACTTGCAACATCGGTTAGTTTT
>JANMZU010000133.1:0-1880 GCA_031383585.1 Betaproteobacteria bacterium | reverse complement strand
ACAACGCGATGGCGCGCTCGAGAATATTTTCCAGTTCGCGCACATTGCCGGGGTAATCGTAGCTGGTCAGCGCGCGCATTGCTTCCGCGGTCATTTGCGGCTGGGCCGCCCCCGATTGAGCGGAAAGTCTGTCGAGCAATTGCGCCACCATCAACGGCACATCTTCAGGGATTTCCCTGAGACTGGGCATTTTGAGTTCGATGACGTTCAGGCGATAGTACAAATCCTGCCGAAATTCGCCCGCAGCCACCTTTTCGCTGAGATTCTTATGCGTTGCCGAAATGATACGGAAATCCACCGCGACCTCGGCCGTATCGCCGAGCTTGCGGACCTTTTTTTCCTGGATGACGCGCAGCAGCTTGACCTGCATGGCTAGCGGCAGATCGCCCACCTCATCGAGGAACAGCGTGCCACCGACCGCTGCGTGCAGGAACCCGTCCTTATCCGCATCGGCGCCGGTAAAGGCGCCCTTGCGGTACCCAAAGAATTCGCTTTCCATCAGATTCTCGGGAATGGCGCCGCAGTTGACCGGCACGAACGGTGCTTCGCGCCGGGAAGAATCAGCGTGAATCATACGCGCGGCGACTTCTTTGCCGGTGCCCGATTCGCCGGCAATATATACCGGAGCCTGGCTACGCGCCAGCTTGCCGATCATTTCACGGGCCTTGGCAATCGGCGCCGAATCTCCCAGCAGGCGCTGTCGAGCGGGCTCAGACGATGACTCAGTACCCGGGTTGGATTGACCCTTCTTGCGCTCCGGCTTGTCGCCCGCTTTTCGGTTTGAACGCGGCAGATTCAGTGCAGCCGTAATTACCTCGCGCAACTGTTTTAACTGGATTGGCTTGGAGATGTAATCAAAGGCACCCGCCTTCAAGGCGGCCACCGCATTGTCGGTGCTGCCATAGGCGGTGATCACAGCAACCGGCGTATTGGCATAGTGACTGGCAATGTGCGACAGCACCGCCATGCCATCGCCATCCGGCAGGCGCATATCGGTCAGGCAAAAATCATACGCGCGCTCGCCAAGCCGCGCTATCGCCTCGCTACAGCTCTGTGCTGTTGTGGTCTCAATGCCCATACGCATCAACGTGATCACCAGCAATTCGCGAATGTCGGCTTCATCATCAACGATCAAGACATGGTTTGTACTCATGGTCCGGCACTTTCCCTATTGATAGTGAGACGAAAGCAGGCTCCTTCGGACTGCGCTGCTCCCGCAATCCATTGCGTCTGTGCCCCTGCATATTCCAGTCGCGCACCGTTTACTTCGGCCAGTTCGCGAGCAATGTACAGGCCCAGGCCGGTACCGCTGGCATCAGTGGTAAAGAACGGCTCGAACAAATGTGCCATCGCTTCAGCGGGTACGCCGGGCCCATCATCGCCGATCTCCAGTACAAGATTACCCGCGTCAACCTCCTCGCGGAGCACGATTGTGATGCTTTGCGGTTTTCCGCGGCCGTGCCGACGCGCATTGCGCACCAGGTTCCAAACAATCTGATCGAAATGACTGCGATCAAAAATCAGACGACAAGCAGTGGTAATTTTCAGCGCAACCACATCAAGGGCGATTTTTTCGTTTGCACAAAAATCACGCACGAATTGCTCAAGATAGTATTTCGCGTCGATTGCCTCAGCGTGGGCGCGGTCGCGCCGATTGAGGTAGAGCACTTCCTGCACCATGCGGTCCAGCCGATGTGCATTCGCCTGAATGATAGTGAGCAGACGCTGGTCGTCGGGACTTCGATCACTCACTTCGTGTAGCAGCTCTGCTGCATGGCTGATGCTCGATAGCGGGTTACGGATTTCGTGGGCGATGCTGGCCGTCAACCGTCCGAGCGCAACCAATTTCATCTGCTGCGCCTGCGCGCGGATGCGACCGG
>JANMZU010000132.1:0-4125 GCA_031383585.1 Betaproteobacteria bacterium | reverse complement strand
GCGGATTGGGAACACTTGCGGCAATCATCCTCAATTACATCAAACTCGATGAGGTCAAAGGAACACCGCTAGAGGGGCATTTTCGCTGGCAGATGCGGACATTCTGGTGGGGAATGCTGTGGGCAATTTTGAGCATGATGCTGATGTTCGTTGTGATCGGATTCATCACCATCTTTGCAGTCGTTATCTGGCATATCTACCGCATCGCCAAAGGCTGGATGCGACTCAACGACGGTAAGCCGATGGACCTTTGAATAGCCGTTTGGCGCAACACTGACGAATGTCGAAATATGTCTCGCACCGCGTGAGGTGATGCGGCGACGCTGACGGGGATTTTCGCGTTTGTCTGCTCGCGCTGCGCATGAAGAAGGGGGCCGCACTCCTGCGACCCCCGGTACTACTCACTCACTTCAAGGAACAAACAACTGCAAGCATATTGAGTTGCAGGTGCCAAATTAGTTCCAAAAAATGTTTGGCGCTGTTTGTTACGATTTTGACTTCTGGCGTCATTTAGCAATGTTCGCGAACTCGGTAGCGTCTGCAACCTCCCTGCAATCTGAACCGAAGCGACTTGATTAGACCTTCCTTCGGTCAGCTCTGTCGGAAGAGGCGCGATTACGCTGCAGCTCCCATTCTAAGGTTGGCCGGAAAACGCGGGGATATGGGTCAAGTGCGCAACTGCCCTATCATTTGCGCCGGTAATCAGCCGTTCGCGATTGTTTTTTTGCCTTGAAATTGTTGCTGGCACTTGAAAATTAGGTGCCATACCCGCATTTGCCATGCAAACTTGTCTAACAATCTGATTCACAACGGAGTTTTCCATGACCACCGCAACCGAACAAAAGCAAACCCTGTCTTTCCAGACCGAAGTAAAACAACTCCTGCAGTTGATGATCCATTCGCTGTACTCAAACCGCGAGATTTTCCTGCGTGAGCTGGTCTCGAACGCGTCCGATGCGATCGACAAACTTCGGTTCATGGCCGTGACCAATTCGGCTTTGAACGAAAGCGACACTGACCTGAAAATTCGCGTCTCGCTCGACAAGGCTGCAGGCACCATCACCATCGTCGACAATGGTATCGGCATGTCGCGCGACGAGGTCATCGCCAATATCGGCACCATCGCCAAATCAGGCACAAAAGAATTTTTCTCCAAGCTCACTGGGGACCAGCAGAAGGACGCAAGTCTTATCGGCCAGTTCGGTGTGGGCTTTTATTCCGCATTTATCGTTTCGGACAAAGTGACGCTCACGACAAGGCTCGCCGGAGCGGTCGCGAGCGAAGGTGTGCGCTGGGAAAGTGCCGGCGACGGCGAATTTACGCTAGAAGCCGTCGAAAAATCGTCTCGTGGCACCGAAGTCACGCTGCACCTGAAGGAAGACGCGAAGGAATTTCTCGACGACTGGCGTTTGAAATCGATCATCCGCAAGTATTCTGATCACATCCAGATGCCTATCGTGATGCAGAAGACCGAATGGGACAAGGACAAGCAGGAGGACGTGGTCAAAGATGAGTTCGAGACGATCAATAAGGCGAGCGCGCTGTGGACGCGCAGCAAGAGTGATATTACGGAAGAGGAATACCAGGAGTTTTACAAGCACGTGTCACATGACTGGGAAAAGCCGCTGGCCTGGACACATGCAAAAGTTGAAGGTAAGCACGAGTACACAGAGCTTCTGTATCTCCCGTCCAAGGCGCCGTTCGACATGTTTGACCGCGATGCCAAGCGCGGCGTGAAGCTATATGTGAAACGCGTATTTATCATGGACGATGCCGAGCATCTGCTGCCGCGATACCTGCGTTTTGTGAAAGGTGTGGTTGATTCGAACAACCTGCCATTGAATGTGTCGCGCGAAATCCTGCAGGAATCAAAAGATGTTGATGCCATCAAGAATGGCAGTGTGAAGAAAATCATCGGGCTCCTCGAGGACCTGGCTGAAAACCATAAAGAAAAGTACGCAAGTTTTTGGAGTGCTTTTGGCCGCGTGTTCAAGGAAGGCTTGGGCGAAGATTTCGCCAACAAGGAAAAACTCGCCAAGCTCATTCGCTTTGCATCCACGAACAATGCCGACGAGGCGCAAAGTGTTTCATTCTCCGATTACGTCTCTCGCATGAAGGACGGCCAGGAGAAGATTTACTACGTCACGGCCGATAGCTATGCCGCCGCGAAGAACAGCCCGCATCTGGAAGTGTTCAAGAAAAAGGGTATCGAGGTGATCCTCTTTACCGAGAGTGTTGATGAGTGGTGGCTGGGTCAGTTCGAGGAATTCGACGGCAAGAAGCTCGCCTCAGTGGCCAAAGGCGATCTCGACTTAGGCGCGCTAGCCGACGAAGCTGAAAAGGCGGCGCAGGAAAAAATCTCGGAAGAGCTCAAACCCCTGGTCGAGAAAATCAAGGCCGCCCTTGGTGACAAGGTAAAGGAAGTGCGCGTGACGCACCGCCTGACGGATTCGCCGGCCTGTCTGGTCGTGGATGAGAATGAGCTTTCCGGCAATCTGGAGCGCATGTTAAAAGCGGCAGGGCAGAAAGTGAATACCTCGCAGCCGATTCTGGAAATCAATCCGGAACATGCCTTTATCGGCAAGATGAAGCTCACGGATGGTGACCTTTTCGCAGAGTGGTCGCAGGTCTTGTTCGATCAGGCGCTGCTCGCCGAGGGCGGCCAGTTAGAGGATCCGGCAACCTTCGTGAAGCGAGTCAACAAGCTGATCGTCGGCAGAGCTTAGTGCTTGGTGTCGTGCGTAGCCTGCGATCGCAAGTCTGGCCGTGACAGAGAGATTAGCGGAAGGCTTGCGGCCAGTTTTTGAACAAGAGCGCGCTGCTGCGCGCATTGCGCCGGCGCGCGACGCAGATGCCGTTCGCATGCAGGTGGTGCGGATGTACGCGCGGCTTGAGCGCGAGCAGGCGACGGTCATCAGCGCAACCAGACTGGATCTGGCCTGCACGCGCGGTTGCAACTTTTGCTGCCATCAACGCGTGGAAATCCGGCCCTACGAGGCCTTCGTACTCGCCGATCACATTCGCACCCGAATGACAGCAAGCGAGCAACTGGAGGTGAAAAGAAGATTGGCCGCCAACAGCGCACTTGTCGCACCGTTGGCGCCCTTGCAGCACACGCAGGCAGGCATCCCCTGTGCACTGCTGGTTGATGGCGCCTGCAGCGTATATGCGGCGCGTCCTGCCGCATGTCGTAAGTACTATTCGCTGTCTGTCGATACCTGCCGATCGGCGTTCGAGAAACCTGCAGAGCCGTTAGCGGGGCCGCTCGAAGACGATAACCTCAGACTTGCTGGAAATGCAGTGGCGCTGGGTTTTGCCAAAGGTGTCGAGGAATCCGGTCGCGACGCTGACCGTTACGAACTGCACGCGGCACTTGTTGAGGCCCTGCAAAGCCCGAAGGCCGCGAGGCGGTATCGCGATGGCAAGAAGGCGTTCGTCTAGCCGTGCTTTCGTGGAGTCAATTACATCCCAATCAAAACGCTAGGCGAACGCCGTTGTGTTGCAAATCGTCCTGTCGCGCTACTGCAAATTTCGAAGAAATGGCATGACGTTTGTTGGGCTGAGGCGCGCTTGCAGGGCAAGTTCGGCGGGTGTAGCCTAGCTACTGGATGATTGGCCCGCGCCCCATTTTTCTGTTCATATTGGCTGTCCATTTTCATGGAGGATGCAATGAAAAAAGTGATGCTGATTTTGTGTCTGGCAGGCGGTGCGTTGATGCTCGGCAGTTGTGCGACTTGGCCAAGTGCCCCGGGTTACGTGGAGGTGGTCGATCAGCAGAAAATTGAACTGGTCGAGAAATGGGCTCGTTCCAATAATACGCAGGTGATTTGGCTCAGCACCCCGACGCGCAACGTTCCAGTGGCGACTGGTCGCTAGCATTACACAGGGAGTTGGGTCATTCAAGCTTAGGGGCTTGTTCGAGCGCCCAAGCGACATGTTCACGCACCAGAGCGGTGGTGCTGACGCTGTGGGCACGCAGTGCTGTAAGGATGCGTGCTCTTGAGTCAAGATCGCCCGTATTGCGCAGCGCGTTTCCCAGTGCAACAGCAATATTGCGCAGCCAGCGTTCATGGCCGATGCGGCGAATCGCTGAACCTTCGAGGCGCCGATTGAATTCCTCTTCTG
>JANMZU010000105.1:0-5995 GCA_031383585.1 Betaproteobacteria bacterium | reverse complement strand
ACGGTAGGCGCGGTCGAGCAGCAGAAAGTAGGCGAGGTGCAGCACCCCGCCGCCAATGATGACGGCGACCATTGTTGGCGAGAACACGAAGCTGTTGGCTAGAATCAGAAACAGCGAAAAAGGTGTCAGGGCCACCGTCGCAACGATGGCCGACAATGACAGCACGCCGATCCCACCGCCGCATTTCTTCAGCAGGTAGTTCCAGCTGGCGTGAAGGACGGCAGCCGCGATTACCAGCGACAGCGCGTAGACGCTCACGCCGGCGTCAACTGATGTTGAAAGTGAAAAGTCGATTGCTGGCGGGGTGTTTCAGGCAAAAAGCCTCTGAAAAGCTCGCCACCGCTGGAGTTTCTATCCCGCAATCTATGGCCGCATGGCGTGAATGATCTCCAGATAGTCCCTGCGGTCGGACGTAAAAAACCCCCGACGGATGAGGCAGTCCAGCGCAACCAGCGCAGCGTCCACGGTAAATTCATCCGGATCCTCTTCCAGCCGCGTCAACAATTCTGCAATCGGCACACATTGGAACGCGCTTACCTCACCGTCGTTATTGTGCGGCACGAAATCTTCGGGCAGCAGGATGTCATGGACAAACATGATTTCGTGGTGCATGCCTTCATCGACCTCGCGCTTGCACCGCACCACGCCGGCGCCGTGTGCAGTGATCGCCACGTCGCGGGCGATGCCAGCTTCTTCAAAACTCTCCTTGACCAGCGTATCGAACGCCCCCATGCCTCGGGAAATTCTGCCTGCGGCCAGATTGTCCAGTTTGCCGGGGTCGACCGCCTTATTTTCGGCGCGAGTACTTATCCACATGTGTGGTTCCCCGTTCCGCGTAGTCAAGCCGTTCAGATGCGAGGCGTACATGGTCAGGCCGAAATATCTTGAGGCTGCGCGTTCGATGTGGAATAGCGGCGGCGAATAGAAGGACTCCGCGACGGTGACCAACTCGCCCCGCCAGCCGTTGATTACCGTTTCCGTTGCCAGCGATTCAACAACTTCTGCAATGGCGACGCTGCGGTGGAGTGGCGTTTCAAACTCTCCCAGCATGCCGACGCCGCGCGCGCGCACGGAAAAATATTCGGGCCATTCAGAAAGGTGCGCGGTAAAGGATCGTTTCATCCACCCCACCAGCACACCTTCGACCGTAAAGGGCAACAGGCTGTCTGCCGGGTCAAATGCGCATGCAGTCTGCACAAATGCGTCCAATTCTTTTTGCATTGAAATGCACCGGTTATTTTTTACAATGTTAGTCAAAATGTAACATGGCGTCGGCTTTAGCGCGGCAGTTACCCGACAGGCGGAGCATTCTCAGCATCGAGAGTTCGCTTTGTGAGCCGATTCCCTTCAAGCCCGACAGGCTGCTAGACTTCGCGGCTTCGCGGGTTAACCTGCAGCGGCAATCGCCGGGCGTTTACTGGTCTGGAGCGGAAAATGAAGGTCATTGTGATGGGGGCGGGCGTTATTGGCACCGCCAGCGCGTGGTATCTGGCCAAGTGTGGGCATGAGGTCACAGTTATTGATCGTCAGCCTGGTGCAGGGCTGGAAACCAGCTTCGCCAACGGCGCGCAGATTTCCGTTTCCCAGTCAGAGCCGTGGGCCAATCCAACTGCGCCGTTCAAGGTGCTGAAGTGGCTCACGCAGGAAGATGCGCCGTTGCTGTTTCGCCCGAAATTCGAATGGCACCAGCTGTCCTGGGGAATGCGCTTCATGATCGAATGCCTGCCCTGGCGCTTTCGCCACAATATTCGCGAAATGGTCAACCTGGGCCTGTACAGTCGGCTGGCACTGCAAGAGTTGCGGCAGGAAACAAATATTGAGTACGACCATCTGACGCGCGGCATTCTGCAGTTCTACACCAGCAAAGCCGATTTTCAAGCGGGTAAGGAAGCGTCGGTGTTGTTGCGCCAATATGGTATTGAGCGCGACGTAAAGTCGGTTGAGGAGGCGATTGCCATCGAGCCCGCTCTGCACCAGATTCGCGATCGGCTGGCAGGTGCCACCTATTCTTCGACCGACGAGTCCGGTGATGCCTTCAAATTTACCCAAAACCTGGCCGGACTGTGTGAGGGCAAAGGCGTAAAGTTCAAATATGGCGCCATGGTGGAAGCCATTGAAACCGACAACGGCAAAATCAGCGGTGTGCGTCTGCGCCATTCGACGGGCCATACCGAGACCGATACTGCCGATGCGTACGTTTGTGCAATGGGCAGCTACAGCTACCTCATGTTGAAACCCATTGGCATCACCATTCCCGTCTACCCCGCCAAGGGTTATTCGGCCACACTCTCTACCGATGGTTTCGAGGGCGCGCCAATGGTAAGCCTTACCGATGAGGCGATGAAGATTGTCTTTTCGCGTATCGGTGATCGCATGCGCATCGCGGGGACCGCCGAGCTCGACGGCTACAGCACGCATCTTTCAGTGGTCCGCACTGAAGCGCTGGTCAAGCGCGCACGCGAGCTGTTTCCCAATGCCGCCGACTACGATCACCCTGTCTATTGGACCGGTCTGCGCCCGGCAACGCCATCGAATTGTCCACTGATCGGCCGCACCAAGTACGCCAATCTGTTTCTCAATACCGGCCACGGCACGCTGGGCTGGACCGAGGGGTGTGGGTCGGGTCGTGCGCTGGCCGATTTGATTTCGGGCCGGAAACCCGATGTTGACTATCAATTCTTGAAATAGCATTCATGGACACCATTACGCTTGCCGATATCGAGGCCGCCCGCGAAGTACTGAGGGGCCATGTTGCCAATTCTCCATGCATGTATTCACGCACGCTGTCGGAAATTACCGGCGCGCAGATTTATCTCAAGTTTGAAAACCTGCAGTTCACTGCCAGCTTCAAAGAACGCGGCGCGCTGAACAAGCTGGTGTCGCTCAGCGCGCTGCAACGAAAGAACGGTGTCATCGCGGCATCGGCAGGCAACCATGCGCAAGGTGTTTCGTATCATGCGACCAGGCTAGGCATTCCTTCCACCATCGTGATGCCAAAATTCACACCCAACGTGAAAGTGGAAATGACGCAACGGCACGGCGCCGACGTGGTGCTCTTCGGCGAGAATTTCGATGAAGCCAAGGCGCATGCATTGCAACTTTCTGCTGAACGCGGGCTTGAATTTGTCCATCCTTACGATGACAAAAAAGTCATTGCCGGACAGGGCACCATCGCGCTCGAAATGCTGGAAACATTTCCGCAGCTCGAAATGCTCTGCGTGGCAATCGGCGGCGGCGGCCTGATCAGTGGTATGGCAACCGCTGCCAAGGCGATCAAACCTGATATCGATGTGGTCGGTGTGGAAACGTTGCGCTTTCCTTCAATGGCCGCTGCCATCAATGGCACCGTCGCCACCTTTGGCCAATCGACAATTGCCGAAGGTATTGCGGTGAAGGAGCCCGGCAAAATCACCCGCTGCATTGTCGAGAAACTGGTCTCCGATATCGTGCTGGTGGATGAAGGCGATATCGAGGAGGCGATCGTTATGCTGCTCGAAATCGAAAAGACCGTGGTTGAAGGTGCGGGCGCTGCGTCTCTGGCCGCGTTGATGAAATATGGAGCTCGCTTTAAAGGCAGGCACGTAGGGTTGGTGCTGTGCGGTGGCAACATTGATCCCTTGATGCTGGCCGAAATTATCCAGCGCGGCATGGTGCGCTCCGGCCGACTGTCACGCCTCAAAGTAGAGCTGCGTGACACGCCCGGCGCATTGGCGCGCATTACCGGGGTGATCGCAGAAGCGAACGCCAATGTCGAAGAGGTGCACCATCAACGCGCCTTCACCAACTTGCCGGTGCAAAGCGCAGAAGTCGAGTTCGTGCTCAAGACCCGCAACGCCGCGCACGTACTTGATATTGTCGAACGTCTTTCCGCCGCAGGATTCAAGGCGCACGCGCCGACCGGCACGGATCGGTAGGAGGCACCAGGTTGTCCGGTGCCTCCTGCAAAGGCGATAGCTTTTTGTCTACAATGCCGTGGTGGCAACGGGTGATTTCTTCGTCTTCCCGGTCAGCTCTGTATGTATCATCACCACAAACGGTATCCAGCCAAGCCACATCGCCAGATCAATCAGGTCCAGCATAATCGGCGCGTCACAATTGGGGTAGTAACGCAGATTGGTGTACTCCTCCAGATAATCAAAGACCGATAGCCAGACAATTAAAATACCAGGCAGATTGGCGTCGAGGAAAGTCGATTACGCATGCGGCGCAGCAAGGGAACAACGACGATGATGCCGATGATGAACGCGTACAGCGCGAGCTTCCACCGTGATGCTCAGCAAGGAAGCCGGCCAGCATTCCTTCGGTCGAGATCATCTTCGCGGCAGTCCACGCCAGCACGCCGGCACCGACATAGATGATCGACGGATAGCGGTCTATACACTTGAGGATTGACGTGCTGCCGAGCATGATAATCGGAATACTGATCAGCAGTCCAAGCACCACCAGCAGGAAGCTGCCGTGTGCAGCACCGGCCACCGCGAGTACGTTGTCCACGCCCATGATGGCGTCAGCGACCACAATCGTCTGGATCGCTGTCCTGAAGCTGGTTGCACCGGCAACGTTGTCATGCGCGTCCCCGTCCGACTCTTTTTCCATTTGGTAGGCGATCCATATAAGGGCGATACCGCCAACCAACAAAAAGCCCGGGATCTTCAGCAGCCAGACTACTGCCATCGTGAGCACAGTACGAACGGCAACCGCGCCGATGGCACCCCAGAAAACCGCCTTTTTGCGCAGTTCCGGCGGCAGATTACGTGCGGCCAGTCCGATGACGATGGCGTTGTCGCCGGCTAACACCAGATCGATGACAATGACCGCCAGCAGCGCCGACAAAAACTGCAACGACATTATTTCCATATGAACCTCCAATTGGTTGCGCAGCAGTAGCTGCAATTACCCCGACGAGTAAAATCACCTGGCTTGAAGGAGTCGTCGGGTGGCAACCATTTTGCCTACAAGGGCAGGGCCTGCTGCGCTGTTGAGTGACCGCGAACTATGCGAAGCGCTGCACACCAGCAAGATGTTTACTTGGAACTTCGCTGAATTCACTGTGATTTGTTGCTAGGCCATTGCCAAGTCCAACTTCCCGCAATGAAACAGAATCCTTGCGCGATAGTTTGTGAAGTTGCGAAACCCACGTGCGTTGGCCTTGATGAGTTGGATGGCGCTGTTGAAGCCTTCAGCACAGGCGTTACTAATTCTGTGTTGACTGAAGTTGAGCAGTCCTTCTTCATGACGCCTGAGCATCTTGACGACTTTTTTGACCGGCTCCAAGCGACTTCGCATCGCGTTGTTCGACCAGACGTCAAAGAATCGCTTTGCCGCTCCCTTGTAACGGTAGCCCCAGAACTGGGCGAAATTCTCCTTGATGCACCAGGCCCGACTGGTCTTCAAGTTGAGTTGGTTTAAGGCCCGAAACGAGATGGCCTCAGCGCTACGACCGTCGGGGTACTTTCTCAGCCAGGCCCATTTGCTGCCCGTCAATGGCGACGTACCCGTCTGGGACAATCGTCGATGCTCCTGCTTTCTCACCGCATCCACCGCCTCACCGAGGTATTTGGAGACGTGAAACTTGTCATGCACGATATTGGCCTGGGGCATGCATTGTCTGGTGGCACTCATAAACGCCGGCCACATGTCCATGGCCACCGCCTTGACCGACTTGCGTTGCGTCGGCGTGAGTGTTTCCAATAAACCGACCGCCGCGGCGAGCTTTCTTTCGGGGACGAGGTCCAGTACCCGAGAGCGGTCAATGTCGGTCAGGATGCTGGCGTAGGTGTGCCCCTTCTCGGAACTCTTTTCATCGATGCCAAGATAGGCAATCTCGTCATCGGTACGACGCAGCATGCCGCGCTCCACCGCACTGACCATAATGGCGTTGACCGTGCTCCAGGACAGTCGCGTGAGCGTACATACGGCTTTCGTGGTGGGACAGGCTTGCAGCAGTTGAATGACAAACCCGGCCATCAGGGTGGTGACGCGGCTGTAGCGCTCA
>JANMZU010000082.1:0-3079 GCA_031383585.1 Betaproteobacteria bacterium | reverse complement strand
GCGTTTTCAGCATGCCCTCCGAATCTGTTGTCGCTGACAAAGGCAAAGTTTCAGTAACGTCAGGAGATGGGCCGATATCCCGTACCTGCAGGATGAGCTGCGTAATCATGGCGATCTGGCCCTCCAGGCCTTGTCGTTGCTTCTGCAAGGTCGCCACTTCTTCATCGATTGCGCCACCGCGATCATTAATCTTTGCCAGCGAATCGAGACGCGCCTGCAACTGGACTTTGTGATCCCGGATTTGCGTTTCCAGCGGTAGCGGGACAGCGGTAAGCCACCTGTCGAGATCGGTGCGAGCGAGGTTAAATATTCGCCGCGCCTGATCGACCAGCATGCGCCAGAACTTGCGCACCATAAACCGCTTTTCCGTCATGACAATATTGACTGGATCGCGGCAGAAGGCTTCAGTCTCATTGATGAGAATCTGCAATTGTCCTCGAGGACCGGCCAGATCAAGCGGCGGGAAATCCATTTTTTCAAATTTGAAGCGCTGCTGAAACGTGCTGTAGACACCTTCCATCAGGCGCAATATGTCTTCGCCGGAAAGGCAGACTGCTTTGAAATCATCTTGAATAAGGCGAATCAGTTCACGCATGCCGCGCGTCAAACCGGGCGTAGTCCACGAATCGTTCATCGCCTGCAGACTGCGCGCGCAGAGCACATCAAGCTTCGTCGGGTTAAACAGATCCAGTAAGGTATTGCGCTTCTGGTTGAACGAGGCGCGCTGAACTTTGTATTCGGCCAGCGCCGCGTTGTATGCCTCTTTTTCCTGACTGATGCGCTGCCAAAGTTTCACCGTTACTTCGCGGCTCTTGCCCTGAAGCTGCGCCAGCTCATTGAGCTGTATCCGGTTGGACTCGAGCTTTTGCGTGCAGCTACGATGACTACTGACCATCATCGTGCCGATTTCGCTGGTCACCGATTTCGCCAGCAACTGGCGTTTGATTGGAATAATCTCATTGGCAAGGTAGGTTTCAAGCCGCTTGATGCCGGAACGATCGACCATCTCGTCATCGCCCTTGATGCGGCCAACCAACGCTTTTTGCGCAGACAAGGCAAAGACCTGCTCTGGCGGCAGACCTAGTTGCTGGCAGGTGGTCTCCATCATGCGTTCCATCCCGGCCTTGATCTCGGGCTCGGTCTTCAGCTCATCCCACATGAGATCGATCTTGTTCAACACAGCAATCTTGGCGGGCGCACCTGTCTTGACATAGCGGTCCCAGATTTCCAGATCGCTCTTCGTCACGCCAGTATCAATACCCAGCAGAAACAGGACGGCATTCGCGTTCGGAATCGTCGAAAGTGTAAGTTCAGGCTCGAGGCCCAGGGCATTAAGGCCGGGTGTATCCAAAATGGCCAAGCCGTTGGTAAGCAGCGGATGCGGGTAATTGATGATCGCGTAGCGCCACGCCGGCACCTCGACGATGTCATCTTCGCTCGGCCCCTGGCCCGAATCGTCGAACATGGGTATCAAACCCATCATGCGCGCATCAAGTGCGTACACGCGCTTGGTGTCGGCAAGTGCGGAAAGCGCTTGTTTCATCTCCTTCGCGCTGTCGACGTTTAACCGAATCTTCGACCACTCCACTGGCATGTTCTTAAGCTGGGAAATAGATTCGTCCCGATACCGCGTTTCGATCGAGAGCAGCTTCAGGTAGGGCTCTTCGCTGGGATCGTGGAATATCTCGGTCGGGCACATCGTCGTGCGACCGACGTCCGAAGGCAAGAGGCGTTCTTCAAAGGAGGAAAAAAACAGCGCATTAATGAGCTCAGACTTGCCGCGCGAAAACTCGGCCAGGAAGGCGAGAGTAAGCCGACCCCGGTTGAGCGCCTCAAGCAAATCGTAAAAGCGAATGGACTGCTGCACATCAAGCTGATTGGTACGCTCAAGCCACCCGTGGTAATCGTGCACTGAAAGCGATAGACGTTCTCGCCACGTGTTGTAGCGTTCGATTTCGCTCTCAAAGCGGGAGTTGATATTGGCGTTAAAGTCCATGTCGCATTATCCTCCAGTCGTCAGCCATAGCAAGGCCCCAGCCGATTTTTCGAGGTAGGCGACGGGCACCATGAGCACCACCTGCAATACTATCAGCAGTACGAATGGTGACAAGTCCACACCGCCAATCAACGGAATAATTCGCTGGAAAGGCTTTAAAAAAGGACGCGCCAGTGCGTCAAAAAACGGTCGGACCGGATGGTAGGGGCTAACCCAGGACAATATCGCCTGGACGATCACGGTGCCAATGAGGAGGTAAATGGACAACTTGAACACAACTATCATGGCGAGCAAGGCCACGGCCGGCCACAAACCGGCTTGAGTGAAAGCGGCGGGCACGACAATGGCCGCTTTCACAAGCAGCAATACGGCCGCGGAAATCCAAGCGACAAGTAGAGAGGCAAAATCCAGGCCGAGCATCCCGGGCACAATTTTGCGCATCGGTTTCACGGCAAAATCCGTCAGCGCCAGTACGAAATCTACAATCGGATTGCCAGCATTTGCACGAAACGGCGCGCGCAATGCTTGCGCGTAAAAGCGTGTTAGCACTGCCAAAACAAACAGATTGACGATTGTTTCCAGCACAAAAATTAGCGCCCCCGTCACCATCAGAGGGTCCTTACGGCTACTGCCGGCACAACCACAGGCGCCGTGGCAAGTTCGAGCCCAAGTTCGCGCGATCGCATGCAAGCGGCGTTTACGCCATCAATGAAGGCTTGCTTAAGCGCGCGCTGATCGAATGCTTGAATGGCGGCCTCCGTTGTCCCACGCTTTGAGGTAACCCGTGCACGAAGCGTGCTGGATGGCTCTTTGCTCTCTGCAGCCAGCCGCGCACCACCAAGGAAAGTTTGATTGGCGAACAGCCGCGCGTTGCGCTGATTGAATCCGAGTTCAAGCGCTGCCTGTTCGAGCGCTTCGATAAAGTAGAAAACGTAGGCGGGTCCACTGCCGGAAACCGCCGTAACTGCGTCGAGCATCGCTTCATCTTCAAACCACGCTGTCTGGCCTACGGCGCCAAGTAGTGATTCGGCGATCAGGCGACCATTGTTACCAACCGCAGGTGACGCATACAAGCCGGTGATT
>JANMZU010000076.1:0-4110 GCA_031383585.1 Betaproteobacteria bacterium | reverse complement strand
GCGATGTCGTCAAGGCTGATCGTCATGCGGGCTCACATTCACATTTTGAATATGCATCATGTATGTGCATCGGCAGGAAATGGCAGCGACAAGCCAGTGCTGAAGCTCCCGCGTCGCCTGTTGCACGGCACGGTATCCGCCTTCGCGCACACCTTTGCGCCGAGCATAATGGCCAGAGCCAGCCTGGACGCGCTAGTCAACACATCAGCACTTTCCTGTATTTGACGCAGACCTGCCTTGTGCATCAGGCATGGACGCGCGCAAGGTTCTTGGCCGCGACTCTGTTACCGACTGTGTGTTTGCTCCTAACTGCCTGCGTAAGTTGTGGGCAATAGTGCGCTCCTTGCTGTCCATCACATGTTCGAACATCGCCTTGCCAGCGGCGTCAGCGTCGCCAGACGCGATTGCCTTTACGATCAGGCGGTGTTCGGACGCAGAGATCGGCATCAGTCAGCCGTCTTCCAGATTGAGGCGCCGGAACAGCGAAAGCTCTTTGATCAGCTTGCGGTAGATTGCTGCCAGCTTGCTATTTCCGGCCAGCTCCACGAGGCGGTCGTGAAATTTCAGGTTTTGCAGGTGATAGTTATAGGTGTCCTTGGCCTTGACGGCTTTTTCCATGCCGTCAACCATCCCACGGATCTCTTTGAGCTGTGCAGGTGTGATGTTCTCGGCAAGTTTGCGGCCGACCAGCTCATCCATGGCAGCGCGGATATCAAAAATTTCCACTGCCTCTTCGACCGGAATGTCGCGCACGAACACGCCGCGGTTTTTGGTGATGCGCACTAGTCCGGCTTCTTCCAGCATGCGAAACGCTTCGCGCAGCGGGCCTCGCGAAATACCGAGTTTTGCAGCGATGGTGAGCTCAGTTAGCTTCTCTCCGGGTGCCAGGCGGTCAGACAGAATCATCTTTTCCAGCTCGGCGTGGACGACATTCACCAGTGAACTGGTCTGCAGCAAAGTGATGTGGGGATGAGCGGTAACTTCTGCGTTCATAACGTGCGATTTAACGCCAAACCTGAACGATTGTCTACAATCGACAAAATGCAGTTGACACCGGATTCGATGAATCGATAGACTCATTCCACATTTCGCGATCACCCGGTCGTAAGTTTTGTGGTGTCACCTTACTGACACATCGTTGCCGCACAGTTCTGCACTCTCACTTAAAACAGAAGGGGAATTTGCATGAAACTCGCTTGGACCAAACCCGTATTTGCCGGCCTGATCGGCATGATGCTCGCGTCGGCGGTAATGGCGCAAAAAACGCAATTGCTTGTTTACACCGCACTGGAAACTGATCAGTTGAAAGCTTACGAGCAGGGCTTCAATAAGGAATATCCGGACATCGAAATCAAATGGGTGCGTGACTCTACCGGTGTAATCACCGCCAAGTTGCTTGCCGAAAAGGCAAATCCACAAGCAGATGTGGTGATGGGTGTGGCTGCATCCAGCCTTGCTCTGCTTGATTCCAACGGCATGCTTCAGCCCTACGCGCCAGCGAATCTGGCCGCAATCACGCCAAAGTATGTGGACAAGAAGTCACCTCCGGCCTGGTTTGGCATGGACGTATGGGGCGCGACCGTCTGCTTCAATACGATAGAAGCGGCCAAGAAGAATCTTCCCAAGCCTGAATCATGGCAAGACATGACCAAGCCTATCTATAAAGGCCAAGTCGTCATGCCCAACCCCGCATCCTCGGGCACTGGTTTCTTTGACGTTACCGGATGGCTAACTATCTTTGGCGAAAAAGGTGGCTGGGATTATATGGACAAGTTGCACGAGAATATCGCGCAATATACCCACTCCGGCTCCAAACCTTGCACGATGGCAGGGGCGGGTGAATACGTGATGGGCATTTCCTTCGAGTATCGCGCCAACACCATTAAAGCCAAGGGCGCGCCGATCGATCTGATCTTCCCGAAAGAGGGGCTGGGTTGGGATCTGGAAGCGTTTGCGATCCACAAGGGCACGAAGAAGCTTGAAGCTGCGAAGAAGCTTGCAGACTGGGCATCCAGCAAAAATGCAGCCATGCTCTACGGCAAAAATTTCGCGATCACGGCGATTCCAGGCGTAGCTGAGCCTTTGGCAAATATTCCCAAAGACTACGAAGCACGTCTTGTGAATGTTGATTTCGTCTGGGCCGCCAACAACCGCGAAAAGATTCTGGCGGAATGGACCAAGCGCTACGACAGCAAATCCGAACCCAAGAAGTAGAAGTAATGGCAGTAGCCGGGGCGCCAGCCGCAAATTCCACGCTGGCGCTTGAGTTGTCAGGTATTCACAAGCATTTCGATGCCTTCCATGCGCTAAAAAATATCGAACTCACCGTGCAGCGCGGTGAGTTCGTTTGTTTTCTGGGGCCGTCGGGCTGCGGCAAAACCACGCTGCTGCGCATAATTGCGGGGCTGGAAGTGCAGAGTGCAGGTACTATCCGCCAGGGCGGCCGGGACATTTCACACCTGCCACCAGCAGATCGCGACTATGGCATCGTCTTTCAGTCGTACGCGCTGTTTCCGAATCTGAGTATTTTTGAGAATGTTTCGTATGGGCTCGTCAATCGGCGCGCGTCAAAGGCCGACATCACCAAACGTGTCAATGAACTCCTGAAATTGGTCGGTCTGCCCGACAGCGGCGGGAAGTTCCCAGGCCAATTGTCAGGCGGTCAACAGCAACGTATTGCGCTGGCACGTGCCATCGCAACCTCACCCAGTCTGCTGCTGCTGGCTGAGCCCTTGTCGGCGCTGGATGCGCTGGAGCGTGTGCGCCTGCGTCAGGAAATTCGTTCGCTGCAGCAGCGGCTCGGCATTACCACCATCATGGTTACGCACGATCAGGAAGAGGCCTTGTCGATGGCAGATCGCATCGTGGTGATGAACCACGGCGTCATCGAGCAAGTTGGTTCGCCACTGGATATTTACCGGGAGCCGGCATCGCCATTCGTGGTCGATTTTGTTGGCAAGGCAAATGTACTGGTAGGAAAGATAATTTCTGCGGGGCATTTGCAGGTCGGAAGTATGACGCTGGCATGCAAGCAATGTGTCGATGTCGGCCACAGCGTGAAGGCATATCTGCGACCAGAAGATATCGTCGCCCGGCCGATCAGCGAAGCCGACGCGAATGTGATTGACGCAATCATCGATAAGATAGAATTTTTGGGGTCTTACTGTCTGGTACGCGTGTCGGCCGACGGCTTGCCGACGCCGCTCACAGTGTATTTGTCGCTCAATTTCCTCGCCGAGCAGATGCTGGAACACGGCAGCCGCTTGAAGCTTAGGATCCTGACGGAACGCCTGCGTTTGTTTGCCGCCTGAAATGTCCGCAGTCATCGACAGCGTCCGCCTGAAAGCCGTGAATCAAAAAGTACACTGGACCGATCGTGTCGGGCACGCAGTGCTCATTCTTATCGCGGCAGCGCTGCTTGCTTTCCTTGCGGCGCCGCTGGCTGCCATTCTGATGCAGAGCGTCGAGAGCAAAACCGGCGCGTTTGTCGGCCTGGACAATTTCATTGCCTATGTTCAAACGCCGGCACTCAAGCAATCGCTGTGGAACAGCGTCTGGGTCTCTGCCACCGTCACAATGATTGCTGTTCCCGCTGCATTCCTGTTTGCCTATGCGCTGACCAGAAGCTGCATGCCATTCAAGGGATTGTTTCGCACCATCACCCTGACGCCATTGCTCGCACCATCGCTGCTGTCAGCAATCTCGTTCATCTACTGGTTTGGTAATCAGGGGGTGTTGAAAGACGCGATGCGTGCCTTGGGAATCGCTTCCATCTACGGTGCACCCGGCATCATCATCTCGGAAATCTTCAGCGTCTTTCCGCACGCACTCATGATTTTGGTCACCGCACTTTCGCTGGCCGACGCGCGTCTTTATGAAGCGGCCGATGCGATGGGGACGTCCGCTGCACGTAAATTCTTCACGATCACGCTGCCGGGCGCCAAGTACGGGCTTATCAGTGCGGGGATGGTGACCTTCACACTGGTGATGACTGACTTCGGTATCCCAAAAGTGATCGGCGGTAATTTCAATGTGCTGGCAACGGACGTGTTCAAGTTGGTGATTGGGCAGCAGGACTTTCAGAAAGGGGCGGTCGTTGGTTTCATTCTA
>JANMZU010000979.1:0-3491 GCA_031383585.1 Betaproteobacteria bacterium | reverse complement strand
CCAGCTTGGAGAGAAATGCGGCGAGTATGCAAATCCACTTTCGGCGTAGAACGCACCTAACTCTCGCGGAAAGAGATCCAGTACGCCACGACTGTACCAGTGCACATGGCCGCCATTACCGGCCTCGCGGACCAACAGCATCGAGTCGCGCAATTGCGCCCAACTGGAATTGTTCAGACCATCGCCGACCAGACGAATGCCTGCTATCAGGTCACGCTGTCGGTCGGCACCGAGCGACTTCATCCACGTGGTTTGTTCTTTCCAGCTCGCCTCGAAGGCGGGGTAGGTGAGCCGGTAGGCCTGCGGAATGAATTCGTCCCAGCGCGGCGTAACGCTATTCGCTGCAATTGACTGTGAGGGTAACGATTGCACCCGATCCTGCGCGGTCCAGGCCGCCCACTGCGGCCAGTTAAGCAGATAGTGTTGCCACGACCAGTCGTACACCGCAGGGGAGAGCGACACGATCAACCCAGGGCGTTTTGCCCGCACCTCCTGTACGAACCATTTCGCGTACTCATTGACCTTGTCGGCCCGCCAGCGCATCCACGCCGGATCCTTGTGGTCAGCAGGCGGACTGGCACCCGCATGTTCCTGCGCGTAGACTTTCTTCGTGTAATCGTCATAACCCATGTTGACGTACGGCCAGACGATGCGGTCATCGAGCTGGATGCCGTCCAGATCGTATCTATCAATTGCCTCGAGAACCAGATCGAGCAGGAATCGACGGGCCTCCGGATGCAGGGGATTCATCCAGACGAATCCATTCGGTGCTACTTCGTTGCCACTGACATCACGCGACAACCAGTCCGGTTTCATGCGGCGCAAATGCGGGTTGGCCGACTGATGCGCCGCCACAAAACCGTATTCAAACCATGCCACATAAATCAGGCCATTGCGGTGTGCTTCGATCAGCGTTTCCTGCAACAGGTCGCGGCCGGTTGTCTGCGTCGCCGCCGCAGAGTCGCTTGGCTCCCCGGTGGCAAGTGCTGGATGACGATCAACGCCGATGGTCTTGCGAAGCACCTCGGAGGGAAATTGTGTGTAACCATTTTTCCACACCTCGACGTAAACCGTATTGAGCCCAATCGCGCGCAAAGCCCTCATGCTTGCGGCAGTTTTTTCGGGTGTGGCAATTGCGTCATTTCCGGTGGTGGTCAGCCAAGTGCCACGGACTTCAGTGCGCACTGGTGCAACAGCGGTAGTTGCGCACGCGGTCAACAGCATTGCCGTTGCGGTGACGGCTAGAGAGCAATTGACCTTCGAAAATAGTGCCACGCTAATTTGCTCCATCAATTATCGTCAGTGCAAGTTTGCTTCTTTCGTCGCAGCCATGCTGCAAATCACATTGCCAACGACATAGTCTACTGCGTGGCCGTTGAGGTAGACATCGTGATATTGGTACTATAGCGGCCTGCAAATACAACGAGTTTGCACGCACCATCTGGCGTGCATGCTGGCAATCGCTAAGGTATGCTGCGTCACAGCCAAAACGACCGTAAAGCACCCCACTGGCCTTAATCTAGCGATGTCGTAGCGCGAATTTCAGAGCCTATTTTTATATGGAAAATGACATGATTACTCAACAATTGAAACGAGCAACCTTGACCGGCGCATTGGTGGCCGGGGCGCTAGGATTCGGCGCCAACGCTAGCGCACAAGCCGGTTACCAGATGCCCCCTGCACCATTGCAGGCGCTTGTCGAGCAACAGCGCGCACCGACGGTCAATTTGAGTCCGCGTCGAAATTTGGCCGCGATGGTCAAGACGCCTTCGCTACCCAGTATTGTCGAGGTAGCCCAGCCAGAGCTAAAGCTAGCCGGACTGCGGATTAACCCTCGCACCTATAGTCAAAGCCGATTTTCATTCGGTGAAGACTTGTGGTTGCTGGACATTGAGTCACGCAAAGAAATTCGCCTGTCGGGCCTGCCAAGCAACTTGAAATTGGCGGATATGGCATGGTCACCGGATCAGGGTCATATCGCATTCACGAATCTATCTGCCAACAGCGGCGTGGAACTGTGGTTGGTCGACGTCGCGGCAAAAACGGTGAAGAAAATTTCGACGCAGGCGCTCAATACAGTCAACGGGCGCGGCTTTAGCTGGTTGCCGGATAGCAAGAGTTTACTTGTCAGGCTTCGCCCAGCGAATCAGGGCGCAGCACCCGTGACCAACATCACTCCGCAAGGTCCGAACTCGCAGGACGCTCTGCCTGGAGGTGCGCAGCGACAGGTTCGTACACTACAGGATCTCCT
This sequence comes from Betaproteobacteria bacterium, assembly GCA_031383585.1. Lineage (GTDB taxonomy): Bacteria > Pseudomonadota > Gammaproteobacteria > Burkholderiales > Usitatibacteraceae > UKL13-2. The sequence goes on along the minus strand of JANMZU010000979.1, from coordinate 1,240 downwards.
CAAGAATGAAAACGACGCGCAACAGTTTGATCACTACACGCTGGTGCAGATGGCGATAGTCGACGTGTCTGGCAAAACCAAAACCATCGGCGTGCCCGAACGCACTTTCGCAGCGAGTGCGTCGCCAGACGGCAAGTATTTGCACACTCAAGTCGTTGAGCGCCCATATTCGTACATCGTCGCTGCAAATTCATTCCCGCGCCGCATCGAAGTGCGTAATTTGACAGGTCCAGCTGCGGGAAAAGTCGTTCACACAATTGCCAAACTGCCGCTCGAAGAAGGCCTGCCGCCCGGCAACGACGCCGTTCGCCAAGGTGTGCGCGACATCGGCTGGCGCGCGGATGCGCCCGCTACGTTGGTCTGGGCAGAGGCGCTGGACGGTGGTGACCCGGCAAAAGCGGCCGAGTTTCGCGATAGCGTTCTGATGCATGCGGCGCCATTCGCCGACCAACCGCGTGAGCTGATCAAGCTCGCGAGCCGATACGCCGGTGCGCAATGGGGACGCGGCGATTTGGCGATGGTTACAGAGTATTGGTGGAAGACCCGCGCCGTAAAGACTTGGCGGGTCTTTCCCGATTCCAGCGCTGACGCCAAACCGAAAGCAGCTGAACTGATCGCCAACTACGCGAGCGAGGATCGCTATAACGATCCGGGTACGCCCGCGATGGTGATGGACGCTTCCGGCTACGCGAGACTGATGATCGCCAACGACAAAGAGTCTATTTTTCTCGACGGTGCAGGCGCATCAAAGGAAGGTGATCGACCATTTGTTGATCGCTTCAATCTCACCACCAAGCAAAAGGAACGACTCTTTCAGTCTGCAGCACCCGCTTATGAAAACGTCGTTGCCCTGCTCGACAACGAAGGCAAACGCATTCTCACCACGCGCGAAACGCCGACCGAGCGGCCGAATTTTTTCGTGCGCGATTTGCAGGCCCAGAAAGACAATCAACTGACGCAACTGACCACATTTCCGCATCCGACACCACAACTGGCAAATGTGCAAAAGGAGCAAATTCGCTACAAGCGCGCTGATGGCGTTGAGCTCACCGCGACGCTTTTCCTGCCGCCGAATTACGACGCCAAACGCGATGGCCCGCTGCCGATGCTGATGTGGGCGTACCCGCAGGAATTCACCAGTGCGAGCGCGGCGAGCCAGGTCACCGGATCGCCCTATCGCTTCAACAGCATCAGCTATTGGCGGCCGCAGGCGCTGCTGGCAATGGGCTACGCGGTGCTC
>JANMZU010000978.1:0-4780 GCA_031383585.1 Betaproteobacteria bacterium | reverse complement strand
TGCAGCTTGTCATTGTGTCGCCCTTGGTGACCTGCCAGATGGCCAAAGCCGCGCCTATTGCGGCAAATAGTCCAAGCAGTCCGGCGCTGATCATGGCGCCGAGGCGCCCGGGGCCAAACGCCGCTGCCGCAAGTGAGGCCGCGGCGATTGCCATGTAGACGTAGCGCTGCAGAATGCAAAGCGGGCAGGGCTGATGTCCCGGCCCGTATTGCATGTAGTAGGCGAAGCCCAGTAATGCCAGGCAACTCACGCCGACGGCAGCAAAAATCCGGCGCGCATTTACAGTTAATGCAGTGGTTTTAGGCATACAGCATGGAGTTCACACCAGCACCCTAAGTTCCCGCAACATGACGGACAGCATTGCCAGATCGCTTTCGCGTGCCGACTTCAGATCGGCCATCACTTCGCGCATGCGTGCCAGTGCCTTATCGTGGTGCCTTTCCCATGTATTGATCAACGCAACCGGGTCGTTGACATCATTCGAAAGTTTCAGCACGCCGCTGGCAAGTTGGCGCTGCAAGTTCGCCAGGTCATCGCGCATGGCGGCACGTGCCATCGCCTGCCAGTGCGATTGGTAGGGCAGACTGGCGATCTGTCCTGCGAGCCAGCGCAACTCCAACTTCCCGGCCAGCGTGAAGTAAACGGTCGCGGAAAGAGCAACATCGCGCTTCAGCTCATGCGAAATCTCGACGATGTCGAGCACCGCATAAATCGCTTCCAGGCGCGCTGCTGCACTGGCAACATCTGCGGGCACACCCTTTTCCACGAGTGCTGAAGCGCTGTCGTTCAACGCTTTCAGGTCCTCCGGAGAGAGGAACGCTGGTAAGCGATCCGAGATGGTGGCAACGCCTACAGCAAAAAACTCCAGCACCTTGGTGATCGGCATGCGTTCCGAACGGCGGCGCAAAAACCAAAGCGTGCCGCGCAAAATCAGCCGCCCGGCATCGATCAACATATCGTTCTGCACGGCGGCTGGAACCTTGCCGTCAAGCGCCTCAATGCGATTCCACAAGTCGCCCACCAAGAAAATATCCCTTGTGAGAATGAAGCTGCGTACCACCTCGGCCGGCGTGCCGCCGGTCTCTTCCTGCATGCGGTGCACGAATACGCTACCGGTACGGTTGATGGTGCTGTTGGCAATCTCAGTGGCAATGATCTCGCGCTTCAGCGGATGCTTTTGCATCACGCTGGAGTATTTCTGCTGTAGTGCGGTCGGAAAATAAGTCGTGAGCGCATCGGCAACGTACTTGTCATCGACCAGATCGGACTTCATTAACTCGTCGAACAATTCCATCTTGCTATAAGCCAACAACACAGCGCGCTCTGGCGAGGTCAAGCCCTGCTTTCTGGCTTTGCGTTCGTTCATTTCCTCGTCGGTCGGCAGAAACTCAACTGCGCGATTGAGGCGCCCGGTCTTCTCCAGCCGACGAATGAAGCGCATTTGTGCGTCGATCAGCTTGTCGCCACGTACGCCCGATACTGACAAGGTCTGCGTCTGGAAGTAGTTGTCTTTCAACACCAGCTTACCGACTTCTTCGGTCATTTCAGCGAGGAATGCGCTGCGATCTTTTTCGGGCAGCTTGCCCGCATCGATAATGGCGCCAACCAGAATCTTGATGTTGACTTCGTGGTCTGAGCAATCGACACCGGCGGAGTTATCGATCGCGTCCGTGTTGATGCGGCCACCGGCCTGTGCATACTCGACGCGGCCCAACTGGGTGAAGCCGAGATTGCCGCCTTCGGCCACGACCTTGCAGCGCAGCTCATTGCCGTTGATGCGCAGCGCATCAGTGGCACGGTCGCCCACTTCAGCATTCGACTGATAGCTCGCCTTTACATAGGTGCCGATACCGCCGTTGTAAAACAAGTCCACCGGCGCTTTCAGAATAGCGCGCATCAGTTCAATTGGCGTGATGGCGTCGCCAACACCAGTGATGCCGAGAACCGCTTTTGCTTCCGGTGACACCGTGATCGACTTGGCGCCACGCGAGAAAACGCCGCCACCAGCAGAAATCAGTTCTTTGTTGTAATCCTCCCAGCTTGATCGTGGCAGCGCGAACATGCGCTCGCGCTCCGTGAAACTCTTGGCAGCGTTTGGACTAGGATCGAGAAAGATGTGACGATGATCAAATGCAGCGACCAGGCGAATGTGCTTTGAGAGCAGCATGCCGTTACCGAACACGTCGCCCGACATATCGCCAACGCCCGCCACTGTGAAATCGGTGGTCTGGGTATCGATACCGCCAGGATGCACGTTGGTGATTTCGCGGAAATGCCGCTTAACACTCTCCCACGCACCTTTGGCGGTGATGCCCATTTTTTTGTGGTCATAGCCGACCGAGCCACCTGATGCGAACGCATCCCCCAGCCAATGGCCATACTCGATAGAAATCGCATTGGCATAGTCGGAGAACGTCGCGGTGCCTTTATCCGCAGCAACGACCAGGTAAGGATCATCCGCGTCGTGCCGCACCACGCGTTGTGGCGCCACCACGGCACCCTTGACGAGATTGTCCGTGATGTCGAGCAAGCCACGCAGAAAATTCTGATAGCAGGCTACGCCTTCCTTCATATAGGCTTCACGGTCGCTGGCTGGCGGCGCCATCTTCAGCACGAAGCCGCCTTTCGAGCCGACCGGAACAATCACCGCGTTTTTGACCATCTGCGCTTTGACCAGTCCCAACACCTCGGTACGGAAATCTTCAGGTCGATCCGACCAGCGCAGTCCGCCGCGAGCCACTTTGCCGCCGCGCAAATGGATACCCTCGAAACGCGGTGAATAAACGAATATCTCGAACAATGGTCGGGGCTCGGGTAACTCCGGTACTTTGGCCGACTCGATTTTGAAGGAGACGTAGGGCTTGCGCACGCCCTGCTTGTCGGGCTGGTAGTGATTCGTGCGCAATGTGGCCCGCATTACAGCGAGGAACCGTCGCAGGATCCGATCCTCGTCGGCATTGGTTACGCCATCAAGCGTTTCCTTGATTGCGGCAACAATGTTCTTCTCGTCATCGATGCGCTCGCCTGCATAGCCGGGGTCAAAGCGGGTATGAAAGAGCTGTACCAGTTGTTGCCCGATCGCGGCGTGTTTGGCCAACGTCTGTTCGATATATTGTTGGCTGAACGTGAAGCCGGTTTGTTTCAAATACTTGGCATAGGCCCGCAGCAGCAATACTTCGTCGGCCGCCAGGGATGCAGCGAGCGTAAGGCGATTGAATCCGTCATTTTCGACATCGCGCTTCCAGATGGCTGCAAACGATGCTTCGAACTTTGTTTTGACGCCCTCCAGATTGAGGTCCGCAAAGCTATGCGTGAGACCGAAATCGTGAATGTGCAGGGGTGGAAGATTGTTGCGGGCGATCACGTACGAGCGTTCGTTTTCGACTTTCACCCCCATGTTTTCAAGCATGGGCAGCGAGCCCGAAAGCGGCACCGCATCGCCGAGCTTTACCAGCCGGAAACGCAGCGCATTGTTTGCGGTGGACGCACTGTCGCTTCCTTCTACCGGGCGATACAGCGACATGCCGATCGGATCTTCATCGGTGAGATGTTTCGCGACCATGAAGTCCGCTACCGCCTGTGCCGCACTGACATCTTCGCGATAGGCGGCAGGGAAGGGCAGTACAAATTCACGGCGCGCCTGGTTGGCCACCTCTTCACCCAAGTCGGGCGATTGGCTTACCAGTGTGAAAACGCCATCCTCCCATCTGCGCAACGCAAACACGACCTCTGCCTCCAGCGCCTTGATGTCAATTTGGAGCGCCGAGCCGGGTGCTGTGCGAATCAGCATATGAACGCGGGCGAGCGCGGATTCGGACAACTGCACATTGAATTCGGCGCTGGTACCGTTAAAGGCGCGCTTGAGGATTTCCTGCAGCTTCAAGCGGGTCTCGGTGTTGTAATTTTCGCGAGGGAGATAGATCAGGCATGAATAGAAGCGGGCGTAAACGTCACGGCGCACAAACATGCGCGTACGGGCACGTTCACCCAGCCGCAGGATACCCATGACGGTGTCAAACAGCTCGTCGTCGCCGATCTGGAATAACTCGTCGCGAGGGAAGGTCTCGAAAATAGAGTAGAGGTTTTTCCCGGCGTGGCTGGACGGCGGGAAGCCTGCGCGCGCCATCAACAGCGAAATCTTGCGGCGCAACAGCGGAATGCTCTTCGGGTCAGCGTGATAAGTCGAGGACGTATAAAGGCCGATCATGCGGCGCTCACCGATGACATTACCCTTGTCATCGAAGCGCTTTACGCCGATGTAGTCGAGGTAGCCGGGTCGGTGCACGGTCGCCCGGGAATTTGCCTTCGTCAGTACCAGCAACTGCGGTTGGCGGGCCAGTGCCTTCAGTTCCGGCGGCAATTCACTAAAGCTCTGTGAAACGCCGCCAAGTTTTGGTTCGCGCAAAATGCCGAGTCCGGATATTGCGACGATTTTCAGCACGTCGGCGCCTTTGGACTGCGAAAGCTCGTAGTCGCGGTAGCCGAGAAAAGTGAAGTGGTTATCGGCGATCCAAGCCAGGAAGGCCCGCGCCTCGTCGAGCTCTTCGAGCGGTACAACCTTCGCAGCGCCACCCATATTCGCCAGCATTTCGCTGATCTTGCCCTTCATCGCCGGAAAGTCCTCAACGGTGGCACGCACGTCGCTCAATACCGATACAAGCCCGTCGCCAAGCGCCTTAATTCTCGCAGGGTCGGTGATGCGCTCAATCTCAACGTGAATCCATGATTCAACATGCAAGCCGCTGTTGGCGTCGTCGAGCTTGTTGAGTACGCCGTGTTG
>JANMZU010000898.1:0-5162 GCA_031383585.1 Betaproteobacteria bacterium | reverse complement strand
GCTTTGGCGGCGTAGGCAGAGTCGTTTCGCAACAGGTGGCCGTACTCGGACACCATCGTTCCGCAGCCTGAGGCCGTCACGATGATCGCCTCGGCACCTGCATCAATTGCCCGCCACCACGCCTCGATATTGCGTTTGACGAAAGCGTGCGCCTCATGAACGTCGTTGAGGTGATGCGGGATTGCACCGCAGCACCCAGCCTTTTCGATGCGAATGAGCGAAATACCAAGCTTGTCCAAAACGCGCGCGGTCGAGAAATTGATCGACGGTGCCATTGCCGGCTGCACGCAGCCGTCGAGCACCAGCATCTTGCGTGCATGGACCGGCGCAGGCCATGAGCCTTCGTCTCGCTTCGATGTAACGTACTTACTCAATGCTTCCGGCAGAAACGACTTGACCATACGCCCCACCCCGAGCCCGACCGAAAACAAGGCTGTGTGCGGCAGGGTGTTCTTCAATACCGTCCGCGTTACCTGATCCGCCAGACCGCGCGGCACTTTCTTCTCAACAACCTCGCGACCGATGTCCGCCAGACGGCCATATTGCACGCCTGAAGGACAGGTCGTTTCGCAGGCGCGACAGGTCAGGCAGCGATCAAGATGGAACTGGGTTTTGGCGGTGACTTCGTTACCTTCGAGCATCTCCTTCATGAGGTAAATGCGTCCGCGCGGACTATCGAGTTCGTCGCCGGTCAATTGATAGGTGGGGCAGGTCGCGAGGCAGAATCCGCAATGCACACATTTGCGCAGAATTGCGTCTGCTTCGATGCCCTCAGGCGTGTCTTTGATCCACTCTGCAAGATTGGTTTGCATTTTCCGCTTTACCTAAAAATTATCCATACGACCGCGATTCAGGATGTTCTCCGCATCGAATGCCGCTTTCAAATCGCGATGGATCTTTGCGAGCGCAGGCTGTAGCGCGTCGAAGACACCGGCGGCTTTGTCGCCATGGCGAAACAGCGTGATGTGTCCACCCACTTGCGCAATCTTTGCCCTCAGCGCCACCACATCTGCAACGCCGCGATGCCAACGCAATCCCCCGCCCCACTCGATCCATTGCGGCATTTGCAAGCCGAGCGGAGCGGACGTCGGCGGCACCGACACGCGCCAGAGCGGTTCCACCGCTTCAAAGAAAGAATCGCGTTGATCGCGCAACGATTCCCAAAATAGCTTTGCAACATCGTGCGCGACCAGCTCACCGCCCAGCTTCAAGCGCGCCGCTTTCACGCCTGCCGAAGCACCGGAGAGCCGCAACATCGCCACGCCGTCATGCCAGGAGGTCGCCGATATCGGCAGCGGCTTGCCGGCCCACTCGTTGAATTGCCGGATCGCCATTGCCTCATCAAATTCAAAGCGCAACGTCAACTCTTCAACCGGCCTGGGCAACACCTTGAACGACAGGTCCAGCAGCACACCCAGTGTTCCCATCGCACCCGTCATCAGCCGGGATACATCGTAGCCGGCGACGTTCTTGATTACGCGACCGCCAAACCGAAGGTCATCGCCTTTGCCATCGAGAATGCGCGCGCCGAGTACAAAATCTCGCACCGCGCCGGTGTACGGTCGCCGCGGGCCCGACAAACCGCTGGCCACGGTACCGCCGATGGTGCTGCCTTCAGCGTAATGCGGCGGCTCAAAGGGCAGCATCTGCGACGCAGCATCCAAAACGCGCTCGATTTCCGCCAGGGTCGTGCCGGCGCGCACGGTCAGCACCAGTTCCTTGGGTTCGTATTCGATGATCCCGCTGTAGGGGCGCAGGTCCAGTGGCTCACCCATGATCGCGCCGCCGTAAAACGATTTGGACTTACCGCCGTGGATTGCCAACGGGGTTTTGGCTGCCCTTGCTTCCCTGATACGCGCGCTTGTCGCGGCGATTATTGTGTCCATAGTATGGTCTGCTTCCCGTCAGAATCTTGGAATATCGGCACGTGGAATCTCGCCTGCGCGCACGTGCATGCCGCCCCACTCACTGCAACGCTTCAGCGACGGCACAGCGCGCCCCGGATTGAGCAGCCCAGCGGGGTCGAAAACGGCCTTGATCGCATGAAACATTGCCAACTCATTTTCGCGAAACTGCACACACATCTGTCTTAGTTTTTCGATGCCCACCCCGTGCTCACCGGTGATGGTGCCACCGACTTCAACACAAATTTCAAGCAGTTTGCCACCCAGTTCTTCGCTGCGCTCCAACTCGCCCGGCTTGGCTGCATCGTAAAAAACCACCGGATGCAGGTTGCCGTCGCCAGCATGAAATACGTTGGCGATCATCATGCCGTATTCGGTCGACAGTTGTTCGTAGCGTCCCAGCACTTCCGGCAGGCAGCGTCGCGGAATGGTGCCGTCCATGGTGTAGTAATCGGGGCTGATTGTCGCCAGTGCCGCAAAGGCGCCCTTGCGCGCCTTCCACAGTTTTTCACGCTCTGTGCCATCACCGGCGCGACGAATTTCCTGTTGATTGCAGCCTTTCAACACAGTTTCAACGGTTTCAAGCTGCTCGAATACTTCCTCAGGCGCGCCATCGAGCTCGATCAATAGCAGCGCTTCGGCATCCACCGGAAATCCGGCCGACATGAACTTTTCGCAGGCGTTGATCACCATCTTATCCATCATCTCAAGAGCAGCCGGAATCACACCCGCTGCGATGATGCCGTTGACGGCGGTGGCGGCATCCATCACAGACGGAAAGGCTGCGAGCAGGGTTTCGATGTGCTCTGGCTCGGGCGTGAGCTTCACGGTCACGTCGGTAATAAGCCCGAGCAACCCTTCGGAGCCATGCATCAGCGCGAGCAGGTCATAGCCGGGGGCATCGAGAGCGGCTGAACCAATTTCCAGCACCTCGCCGTTGATGGTAACCACGCGCAAACGCATCACGTTGTGAACGGTGAGACCATACTTCAGACAGTGCACGCCCCCCGCGTTCTCTGCCACATTGCCGCCGATGGAGCAGACGATCTGGCTGGACGGATCGGGCGCGTAGAACAATTCGTAACCTGCCGCAGCAGCAGTCACTGCGGCGTTCGCCACGCCCGGCTGCACACGTGCAGTGCGTGCAGCCGGGTCAACTTGCAGAATCTTGTTCATCCGTGAGAGCACGACAAGCACCCCATTTTGAAGGGGAATTGCGCCGCCCGAAATGCCGGTACCTGCACCGCGCGTCACCAGTGGCACACCGCCGATATTGCACGCTTTGACAATATCCACGACCTGCGACTCGGTATCCGGCATCACTGCGCAGAGCGGCAGCGCGCGATGTGAAATGAATGCGTCGGTTTCAAACGGCCTCAGTCGCTCCGTATCCGCGATGAGCTTCAGCGGCGGCGAAATGCGCTGAAAGTTGGTGATCAGTTCAGCGTGCATCTGCAAACCGCACCGGAATGTAGAAAATGGCGAAACTCTAGCACTGGTGGGCATTTCCAGATCATTTCGCCCCGCAGCCCGCATGCAGAGCCGATCTTCGCTTCTTGTGTTGGCGGCAAGTTCAAAACCGAGGAATATCCGCGTGGGCCAGTTGTCCGCCGTGCACCCGCATCCGGCCATACTCTGCGCATCGGTTCAGTGTGGGAATAGCCTTGCCCGGATTGAGGAGCATGGCCGGATCAAACGCGCGCTTCACTGCAAAAAACATTTCGCGCTCGGCGTCCGTGAACTGACTGCACATTTGGTTTACCTTCTCGATGCCCACGCCATGTTCACCAGTGATGGTGCCGCCATGCTTGATGCATAACTCCAGAATGTCTGCGGCGAATTGTTCAGTACGCTCCAGTTCTCCCGGGATATTGGCATCGAACAGAATCAGCGGATGCAGGTTGCCGTCACCGGCGTGAAACACATTGGCACATCGCAAGTTGTACTTGATCGAAAGTTCGGCCGTCCGCCTCAGCACCAGCGCCAGTGCGCGGCGTGGAATGGAGCCGTCGATGCAATAGTAATCCGGCGAAATCCTGCCGACAGCCGGGAATGCGGCTTTCCTGCCCGACCAGAATTTGAGCCGCTCGGCTTCGTTTTGCGATACCCGACACGCGGTAGCGCCGGAGGCTTTTAGCACCGCTTCCATCTTGGCAATCTCTTCTTCCACGTCCTCCGGGGTGCCATCGGATTCGCAAAGCAGAATCGCTTCCGCATTCAAGTCGTAACCGGCATGAACAAAATCTTCCACTGCCTCAGTGGCAAGTTTGTCCATCATTTCCAGGCCAGCCGGCACAATGCCCGCACCGATGATGTTTGCAACGGCCTCGCCCGCCTTTTCGACATCGTCAAAGCTGGCCATGACAACGCGCGCCAGCTGGGGCTTCGGCACTAGCTTGACGGTGACCTCTGTGGTAACGCCGAGCATCCCTTCGGAGCCCGTCATCAGCGCCAGCAGATCGTAACCGGGCGCGTCCAGTGCATCTGAGCCAATGATCGCTTTTGTGCCGTCGATGGTGACCGCGTCGATTTTCTGCACGTTGTGAACGGTCAGGCCGTACTTCAGGCAATGCACGCCGCCGGCGTTCTCGGCAACATTGCCGCCGATAGAACAGGCGATCTGCGAGGACGGATCCGGAGCGTAGTAAAGGCCGAGAGGTGCCACTTCCTCGGAAATTTTCAGATTGCGCACACCGGGTTGCACGCGCGCCGTACGCGCCAGCGGATCGACGCTGACGATGCGATTGAATTTGGCCAGCGACAAAAGAATGCCATCGCCCAGCGGCGTCGCACCGCCAGACAATCCTGTGCCGGAACCCCGGGCCACCACTTTAGTGCCAGTCTCCTGCGCGAGCGCGAGTATGCGCTGCACTTCCTCAACCGATTGTGGCAATACTACGAGCATGGGCAACTGACGGTATGCCGAGAGGCCATCGCACTCATACGGCTTCATCGCCTCGACATCGGTCAACAGGGCATGCGCGGGCAGGATCGCGCGTAGTCTTTCAATTAGCGCTGAACGAAGTTGTGCGGGGACTTCAGTAATTGTTGCCATGATGGTGGCGATGGATCCGTTTGTAGATAGTGTCGCTGCGGAGAACTATGATAGGCCAAGTGCGTCTGAGTTAGTTCGCTGCGGGCCAATAGAGGTTTTTACCAAAACGGCGTAAGTGCCGATGGCCGCCATGGAATTCAATTTCTGATGAGAGACAGTAAATGACAGGAAACGAGGCGATCTTGCTCTGGGTGCTGGCTGCC
>JANMZU010000897.1:0-8692 GCA_031383585.1 Betaproteobacteria bacterium | reverse complement strand
AATTGCTTGAGGAACGCGCGCAGGCCACCCGCGTAGTAGAAATCTTCCATGAGGTAAGCGCCGCTCGGTCGCAAGTTCGCAATCACCGGGGTCTTGCGCGCGATTTCGTCGAAGCGGTCAATGGTGAGCGGGATGCCGGCGCGTTTGGCCATTGCAACGAGGTGCACGATGGAGTTGGTCGAACCGCCCAGCGCGAGCACGGCCGTCACCGCGTTGGTAATCGAGCCTTCGGTCAAAATGTCGAGCGGTTTTAGATCTTCCCACACCATGTCAACGATACGCTTGCCGGTCAGCGTCGCCATCTGCGCGTGGCGGGAGTCTGGCGCGGGGATCGATGCCGCACCGGGCAGGGTCAAACCCATCGCTTCGGCGGCACTGGTCATTGTCGATGCGGTGCCCATGGTCATGCAATGTCCCGGTGAGCGTGCGATGCCTTCCTCCACGCCCTGCCAGTCTTCTTCCGTGATGTTTCCCGCGCGCAGCTCCGCCCAGTATTTCCAGGTGTCGCTGCCACTGCCCAGATAGTTGCCCTTGAAGTCGCCGCGCAACATCGAGCCTGCCGGCATGAATATGGAGGGCAGGTTCATCGACAAGGCGCCCATGATGAGGGCTGGCGTGGTTTTGTCGCATCCACCCATCAGCACGCAGCCGTCAATCGGATAACTGCGCAGCAATTCCTCGGTCTCCATCGCCAGCAGATTGCGATAGAGCATGGTGGTGGGCTTCTGGAACGGCTCGGATAGCGAAATCGCCGGCATCTCGACCGGAAAACCGCCTGCCTGCCAGATGCCGCGCTTCACTTCTTCCGCACGTTGGCGGAAATGGCTGTGGCACGGGTTGATATCGCTCCAGGTGTTGATGATGGCAATCACCGGCTTGCCCGCGTAGTCAGAGCGGTGATAGCCCATCTGCGCGGTTCGCGAGCGGTGGCCGAACGAGCGTAGATCGTTGACGCCGTACCAGCGATGGCTGCGTAAGGTTTCCGCTGTTTTGCGGGTTTTCATGCGGCGTTGTTAAGCGCCATATTGCGGTCGTATGCCAGCAATGCCTTGGCTACCGGCTCGACTTGGGCGCGCTCGGCGGCGGTAAGCCCCGTCAACATCGGCAGCATTGGCCCCATGTCGGCAATGCCGGCGAGTGTGATGCCATCGTGCAGTACCCGAATTGGCGAAATACCGTCGCGACAATCTTCGAATGCCATATATACAGCGCGCACCGCTTCGGCCTCCTCATAGCGCTTTGCTTTCAACAGCGCCAGCAATTGCATCGTGCCGTTCGGTGCCACGCATATTGAGCCGGAGGTAAAGCTGGTCAAGCCAAAATCGCGTAGATGCACGATGGCAGGACGTTCGCCGATGCCGGAAACGATATAGCGGACATCAACAGCGTCGCACAGCGCGCGCAGATAGTCGTCCTTCGCCGGATCGGCCCTGACGGGCGCGTACTTGACGCTTGCCACGCGACCCTCGTCGACCAGCGCCTTGAGCGTCGCCGGCTTTAAGTACGGGTCAGACTTGATGTAAACGACCGCAGGTTTGCCCATCGCGTCGGTGATGCGCCGGATGCCGATGCCCAAGCCCTCATCCGTAAATGGGAAGGTCATCGGCAACACCATCGCGGTTGGATACTTGCTGGCTTTAATAATGGCCGCCTGATCGATGGCCTTGCCGTAATCGGGGCCTAGCGAAGGCAGGATCCACGTGTCGGGGCCTGCTGCTTCGGCCAGGAAATCCAGCGTGGCCGCATATTCAGAAAGCGGGATGTGATAAAAATTGGCGTTGCCGCCGTACATGAGGGAGCGAACGCCGCCCGATTCGAGGTGGGTGATCAGGGCGCGGTTGGCGTCTTTGTTCAACGAAAAATCAGCGTGGCGCGCCATTGGCGGGACGGCGATGACGGAGCGCAGCAGATCTTCTTTGGTGACGGGAGTAGTTTTCATCTGATGTTCCGAACGGAAAGGGCGGGGAGTTTAAATCACATTTAGCCGCATTGATGGTAGCGCTAACATTGCCATCATAAGTTTAGCAAGTCGCCGTGTCAAGGTTTGGCGGCTGGTGGCTCCGTTCGAGTTTCGCTACGCGCTGTCGCGTTTGACGATGGAAAAGCCTAAGTCGATTACGCGCTCATTGATGTCACGGCCTTCGGCGCGCTCGACGATAAACCGCGCGGCCTGATAGCCGATGGCGTTGCCGTCGATACGGACGGTAGTGAGCGCCGGGAAGGTATCGCCGGCAAAGCCCAGGTCACCGAAGCCGAATACGGCAAAGCGTGACGGTACGGCTAAGTTGCGCGCCTGCGCTTCGGTCAAGACTCCTAGCGCCAGGATGTCTGAGCTACAAAAAACGGCATCGACGTCCGGAGCCTGTGCCAACAAATCAGTCAAGCCAGCGCGGCCACTGCCCAGTGTCGTTGGCGCTGGCACGATGCAAGCGCCTACTAACGATACGCCCAGCCGTGCGGCTGCAGCCTCAAAGCCGTTGCGCCGCAACCCCGCGCGATGGTCGTCTGCGGTGATGATGGCCAGCTTTCGGTAGCCTGCCGAATACAGGTATTCCGCCACCGCAATCCCAACGCGCTCATGTGAAAAGCCAACCAGCATATCGATTGGCGTCGGCGTCAGGTCCCAGGTTTCAACTACCGGAATGCCTGCCGCGAGTAAACGACGCCGTCCTTCGGCCGAATGCATGATGCCGGTCAGCACGATGCCGTCGGGCCGACGACCGATGATGGCGTCCAGCAGCGCATCTTCGCGAGCCCCGCTGTAGCCGCTCTGACCAAGCATTAACTGATACCCAGCCTCGGCTAGCGCCTCAGTTAGCGCTTGCACTGTTTCTAGAAACACCGGCCCTGCGATGGTCGGAACCAGCGCGGCAACCAGCTTGCTGCGGCTCGATGCCAACCCACCGGCGAGCATATTGGGCACATAGCCAGTGCGCGAAATGGCATCTTGTACACGCTTCAACGCATCGGCCGAAACCTTGTCCGGCGTATTCAGTGCGCGCGACGCCGTGATCGCAGAGACGCCAGCGACTTTGGCCACATCGGCGAGCGTGATGCTGCCGGAGCCACGCCGGGAGCGTCGGACAGTGGTTGCCAGCTTTGCGCGGGAACGCGGAATATCGGAATGATCAGCCATGCGCGATGGTAGCGCAACCGTAGAGCAGCCGCCAGATAGCTGCGGCAGAGGAAGTGAAACGTGCGGGCGATAACTCCAGCAATGGCGGGCCTCTCAGAGGGCAAATGCCTGCAAACGCCCGACAATGCTTACGTTTCAAAACCTGCAGGGCATTGCCCCAAGCTGGTTCCCGGCGCAACCCGTGTGCTTGTTCCCCCGCGACTGGGGGGCAAGGGTAGGATGGGGGTGTGAAATTTTGAGTAAAGCACATTTCGTATTTGCGTCGCCCCCATCCAACCTTCCCCTGTCGCCACGGGAAGGTGTAGTCCCACAGCATGTGGTGGCTGGGTTGTTGATTGATTTCATGCGCATTCAAATACTAGCAATCGACACCACCAGCTGCGCCGAACTCTCACAAACAAGTTGAAAACACGCTCTTGCGCTGCTGTAATCCGGCCGCCAAAAATCCTGTTACCTTGCGTAGCCATCCTGCATAAACATCGACACTTAACCGTTAACCCTCGAAAACATGCCGCAATGTAAGTATCCATTAGCAGTAGGCGTCGCAGCTCTCGTTGCAAGTGCAGCCGGTCTCGGCAACGCGTTTGCGCAAACCCCCACGCTGCCGCAGTCGCTTCCGCAAGAAGAAATCGTCGTCACTGCCACCCGCCTGCCAATTGCAAGCGTGAGTGCACCCGCAAGCGTGGATCGGGTCGACGTGAAAGCGCTTGGCATCGGCCTGCCTCTGGTCGATGTGAGCGAAGTCCTGAGCCGCGTGCCCGGCATCGTTGTGCAGAACCGCCAGAATTTCGCACAAGACACGCAAATCAGCGCACGCGGATTCGGCGCACGCGCCTCGTTCGGCATCCGCGGTTTGAAACTATTTCTCGACGACATCCCGGCCAGTATTCCCGACGGCCAAGGCCAGGGCGCGATTTTCCCCCTGTTCACAATTAGCACCATTGAGGTGTTGCGTGGTCCCTGGGCGGTGCCGTTCGGCAATGCGGCTGGCGGGGTGATCAGTGCTCAGAGTCAGGCGCCAGTTCCAGGCATTAAGGGCAGCTTCGCATTCGGGCCTGACCGCACGCGGGTCTCAACGCTTCAGGCCGGTGCCGGAGCGGGCAACTTTTCCGGGAGCGTCGCGGCACAACGATTCAGCAGCGATGGCTACCGCGCCCACAGCGCCGTGTTGCGGGAGCAAACTTACTCGCGCCTGGACATGGACCTCGATGGCGGCCACCAATTCTTACTCACCGCCAACCTGATTCGCCAGCCAGAAACTGCCGATCCGCTCGGCCTCACGAAGGCGCAATTCGACGCCGACCCGCGTCAAGCGCCCGCAGCGGCGACAAGCTTCAATACCCGAAAGTCCATCAATCATCAGCAGTTGGGCGCGATCTACGGCGGCGGCAATGGGGCATTGACCTGGAAGCTGGTCGCCTATGGTGGTAATCGTGATGTCGAGCAGTTTCTGTCCACGCCGGTGAGCGCGCAAGTGGCCTCGGCAAGCGCCGGTGGCGTGGTCTCGCTGGACCGTGAGTTTCACGGCGTAAGCGGCAAATTCTCATATGCTCAGGCTGGGTGGACCGCAACCATGGGTGTGGAAATGGATAGCGCGAGCGAAGTGCGGCGCGGCTATGAAAACTTTGTCACCACTGGCACGGTTCAGACTCTGGGCGTGCGCGGTCGACTGCGGCGCGACGAATTGAACGAGCAAGTTTCAATTGACGGTTACGCCTACGTCGACTGGGCGTTCGCCACCAACTGGAAAGCGCACACAGCCATACGCAGTAATCGCATCGTCTTCAAATCAGCAGACCGCTACATCGCGCCGGGCAATGGGGACGACTCCGGTGAGCGCCGCTATCAACGGCTGACGCCTGCCATTGCGCTGGTGCACAGCCTTACCCCGACCAGCAACATGTATGTCAGCGCCTCATCCGGCTTCGAGACGCCGACCGCAGCGGAGCTTGCCTACCGCCCGGATCGCGCCAGCGGACTCAATTTCGCGTTGACAGCCAGCACCAATCGGCAGATCGAATTGGGTTACAAGGCACGCTTGCAACGGGCGGCGATCAATATCGCGGTGTTTCAGGTAAGCACCGAGGACGAAATTGTGCCGGCAACCTCCACCGGCGGGCGCACGACATTTCAAAACGGCGGGCGCACGCTGCGGCGAGGCATCGAATCGAGCCTCGATTACCAAATGCCTGAATCGGAACTGGCCGCGCGCCTCACCTACACCGGCCTCCAGGCCACACTTCGCGATGGCTACCGGGTGCTTGATACCGGCGGACGCACGATTGCGGCAGCCTCACAAATGCCGGCGATGCCGCTGCATCAATTCTTCACCGAGATTAGTTGGCGTCGCGGTTTGCCGGGGTTCAATGCTGCACTGGAAGCTCAAGCAAGATCACGCGTTTGGGCGGACGACGCCAATACCGCTTCAGCATCAGGCTATGGAGTAGTGCATGCCCGGGCGGCCTACAGCATGAAATGGGGAATGGTGGAGCTGCAGCCGTTCGCGCGACTGGAAAACCTGCTGAACAGAAAGTACATCTCCAGCGTCATCGTCAACGATGCCAATCAGCGCTATTTTGAGAGCGCCGCCGCCCGGCGATGGCTGGCTGGACTCAATGGCAGCATTCGCTTTTGAGTTTTCATTGAACATTAAACGCAGAGCCATCAACCAGCACTGGCGCGGCTAACCAAGGCAAAACGCCTGAAAAGCCGCACCAGATGGCGTTCTATACTTATCTCATCACATCTCAGCAACAAAACACGAACGACCACGAAGGAAAGACCGCCATGAATGTACTTGGATATGCAGCGCACGCACCGCAAGATGAGCTCGTCCCGTTCCGCTTTGATCGCCGTGAGCCGCGCGCCAACGATGTGGTGATCGAGGCGCTCTTTTGCGGCGTTTGCCATTCCGACCTGCACACTGCTCGAAACGATTGGGGCGGAACGCAATATCCGGTAGTGCCCGGACATGAAATCGTTGGTCGCGTGGCAAGTGTTGGCTCCGCCGTTACCGCGTTCAAGACGGGCGACGCCGTTGGCGTTGGCTGCATGGTTGATTCCTGTCAGCACTGCGCCGCGTGTGCCAAGGGGTTCGAGCAATATTGCGAAGAAGCCGCAACGTTTACGTACAACAGCGTTGACCGCCACGATTCGACGCCAACCTTTGGCGGCTATTCGGAGAAGATCGTTGTGTCCGAGAAATTTGTCCTAAAAGTTCCTGAGACACTCGATCTGGCTGCGGCCGCGCCATTGCTCTGCGCTGGCATTACCACGTGGTCGCCCCTCAGGCATTGGAAGATCGGGAGCGGCAGCCGCGTTGCGGTCGTTGGCCTGGGCGGACTTGGCCACATGGCGCTCAAACTTGCAAAGGCACTAGGTGCCAACGTGACCCTGATTACCCGCTCAGCCGGTAAGGAAGAGGACGCACGTCGCCTCGGTGCCGATCAAATCTTACTATCTACAGATCGTAAGCAGATGAAGTCCGTGGCAGGGCAGTTTGATCTCATCATCGACACCGTTCCGTCAGTTCACGATCTCAACCCGTACCTGCCCACGCTGGCGCTCGACGGGACGCTGGTCCTGGTCGGCTATCTCGGCCCGATCGATCCCATGCTCAATACCGTGCCGCTCATCCTTGGACGCAAGTCGGTAGCGGGTTCGCTCATCGGCGGCATTGCCGAAACGCAGGAAATGCTCGATTTTTGTGGCGAGCACGGCATTACTTCAGATATCGAAATGATCAAGATGCAAGAAATAAACCACGCCTACGAGCGAATGTTGAAGAGCGATGTGAAATACCGGTTTGTCATTGATCTCGCATCGTTGACGGCGAGCATTGCATGAGGGGGCACTATGAAAACGGGTTCTGCAATTCAACACCAGTCCCGCGAAAATCGTCGACATTCCGTGTCACCACGGTCAGGCCGTGAATGAGTGCAATCGCGGCAATTTGCTTGTCGATCGGATGCTGATGATGCGGTGACATCAATTTCCCCCATACCTGGGCGCAATCTTCATCAAACGTCAAGATTCGGTCGCCATAATCACCCACGATCAGTTCGAGCCACTGCTCCAATCTTCTGGCTTGAGCAAGATCGCCGCGACGCCTGATAGTTTCAACGCCACTACGTATTTCGCCAATCGTTTGTACCGATAAATAAATATCAACCACACCGGCAGATTGCCAAAACTTCTGAACGCCACTATTCGCATTCTTGCCTTTGCGGGACTCGCTGACGACGTTTGTGTCCACCAGGAACACGTTACCCCCGGCTATTTCGACCGGTGAAGTCGGCGTCTTCCCCAACATTCGGCATGCTTGAAAATACCTCAGCAACAGAACGGCGCTTTGGCCGCTTGAGGGCAGACTTCAAGATTTCCCTGTGCTCGGCCTCGGCACTTCTGCCGTGTGCCGCTGCAGCCTGCTTAAGCGCCAGCGCCACATCTTCATCCACATTTCTAACAACAAGATTGGTTGCCACGATTGTCTCCTCCCATTGCAATCATTGATAGCAATTTAGCATTGTCAATGCAATCAATGCAATCAATTTGGGAGGAATCAGGCGCGGGCTCGGTCAGAAGACAACCGACTGCCGGTTTCGTTATTGAAGTCGACGACTTGGCCGCACGACAAAAACTTAATTGCAACATGACTTGAATTCTTCACACTTCGGCCCTATCATTTAGCACTCTAAAAGGTTGAGTGCTAACAATTGCTGCATTCCCTTCTATTTGCGCCGGTCATCAAAAACCGGGTTTTTCTTGAAAATCAATGTTTTACATTTAGGAGTGAGCTATGAAACTGCGTCCCCTGCACGATCGTGTGATCGTCAAGCGTTTGGAAGAAGAGCGGAAAACCGCATCCGGCATCGTCATCCCTGACACCGCCGCAGAGAAACCAGATCAAGGCGAAGTATTGGCCGTTGGTCCCGGTAAGAAGAACGACGAAGGCAAAGTATTCCCGGTCGACGTCAAAGTTGGCGACAAGATTCTGTTCGGCAAGTACTCCGGTACGACCGTACGCGTTGACGGCGACGAGCTCTTGGTTATGCGCGAAGAAGACATCATGGCCGTTGTTGCCTGATTGATTTCGGCACCCGTCATTAAACAAATTTGAAAGGAATTCATCATGGCTTCAAAAGAAGTTAAGTTCGGCGGCGACGCACGCGTTCGCATGGTTCATGGCGTAAACGTTCTCGCCAATGCAGTTAAAGTCACACTGGGTCCGAAAGGCCGTAACGTGGTTCTTGAGCGTTCTTTCGGCGCGCCGACCATCACCAAGGACGGTGTATCGGTTGCCAAGGAAATCGAACTCAAAGACAAGTTCGAAAACATGGGCGCGCAGATGGTCAAGGTAGTTGCTTCCAAGACCTCCGATGTTGCTGGCGACGGCACCACCACCGCCACCGTGTTGGCACAGGCGATTGTCGTTGAAGGCATGAAGTACGTTGCCGCCGGCATGAACCCGATGGACCTGAAGCGCGGTATCGACAAGGCTGTTATCGCCATCGTTGCTGAGCTAAAGAAAATCTCCAAGCCAACCACGACCAACAA